>NZ_JBFOCW010000074.1:0-22804 GCF_040908005.1 Aeromonas sp. s1(2024)
AATTTCTGGACTTGAGAGGTGCTTACAGCAAACCCGTACTCTGGTCACGCTCTTACTTTGCGGGCTCTTGCGGCGGAGCACCGTTGGAGGTGATCAAGCAATACATTCAAAACCAGCGGGGCTGACGCCCCGGCGAAATTCCCCTCCCACCTACGTCGGAGGGAGTCCCCTTTCGCATTTAAGATGGGACCACAGGCACCGCTTTTCATCACTGGCCCCTCCACGATTTCGACCCCCTGGCTCGCCAGCTGGGCCATCACCTGATCCAGGGGCCAGCTGGTGATGAGGCAGAGATCCCCCGACCCCACCTGCGCCCGGTTGCGCGCCTCCTCCCCCAGCAACTGCAAATTGATCTTCTGGTTGCCAAAACGCAGCGCCCGGCGGCCTGCCCCGAAGGTGATGGGCTCCATCTTGAAGGCGCCGCTGTAAAATGCCACCGCCCGCTCAATGTCGCTGACCGTCAATACCAGATGGTCGATATGGCTTATCATGCTTGCTCCCTGTCATGGTGATTGCCGCACCATCATACCCACCCGCCTCAATAGAAACTGTGGCATGGTGCACAGGGGGCTAACCACGTATTTTGACTAGGGAAATACCTTAACGCACGGCAGCACACGCCTTGTCACGCTGGGCCAGCAGGGTTTCGTCATTACTGCCCATGGCCGCCAGAATGGCCTGATTACAGGCCCGCTCCGCGAGCTTACCCGGGCTCTGCTGGGCATCGGCGATCTCCGCGATCATGGGGCGATAGCCGATGGCGGCCGAGCAGTACATGGTGCGGTACTTGGGAAGCTGCCAACTGCTGTCGTCTTGCCGTGTCAGGTCATCGCACAGTTTACCAAACAGTGCCTGCGCCTTGACCGTGCACTGACTGAAGCGCCGCACATCTTGCTCGTAGGGACGGCAGACACTTTGCTGTTTTATCTGCCAGAGCTGGAAAGAGAAGGGAACCTGCTCTCCCTCATAGGGCACTACCAGCGTTTTTAGCTCGGTGCCATAGATATCCGTCACCTGCTGCTGCACCAGATTGAGATAAGCCGAAAAAAGATAAGATATTGGATCCATCACTACCTCCCTGTGGTTCGCCTTCTCTATCTTCGCCGCCCATGGCTAGATAGATCTTCAAATGGGCAAAATTAGATAACAGCTTACTGATTTAGCTAAAAAAAATGATACCCTGCCTACTCCCCTTATGCACAAGATTCAAGGTCAGTCACCATGCAGCAATGTGGTATTTATGAACAACTCATCACACAACTGTTGGCATCAAGACTAGATCGATCGCATTTCTACATCGGGGAACGACAACTGGAGTCTGCGGAGGCCTCAGTCTGGTTATCACGATTCCTAACTCGTGTGTTGGAATATGCAGTAGGCTCGGTCACTGGCGATGACCCATTACAACGGCAGATTGAGCTGGCTAACCAGTTATTGCTTTGGCTAAAAGATCGCATACAAGACCCAGACTTTATTGGCGAGAACCTTATCGACAGTCAGGGAAAAATACTGACCGCTCTGTACCAGTTGGACAACCCCATTTCCGCCAATTTAAAACAATATGTTGACGATATTTCCCCTCTGACCGGTCTAACGCAAAGTGAGCTGTTCTGCGGCAGCAATGCGGGTTTGTCGATGGAGTCAGAGATTAAACGGGAGATATTATCGGCAGATAGCATCTGCTGGCTGGTCTCATTTATCAAGTGGGCAGGTATCCGTATTTTCCGTCATGAGCTGGAAGAGTTCACTCGCAGCGGCCGCCAATTAAAAGTAATTACTACCTCATATATGGGGGCGACCGACGCCAAGGCAGTTGAATTTTTAGCCAGCCTCCCAAATACCGAAGTCAAACTCAGCTATAACACCCAGCGCGAGCGGTTGCATGCCAAGAGCTATCTCTTTTGCCGAAATACCGGTTTTCATACCGGCTATATAGGTTCCTCCAATCTCTCTCACTCTGCCCTCACCAGCGGCTTGGAGTGGAACCTAAAAATCACCTCGCAAGAGATCCCTCATATTATCGAGAAATCCCTGAGTACCTTTGAAACCTATTGGGAATCCGATGATTTTGAGCTGTTTGATGGCAAGCTCGAAAGCCGTACAAAATTGCAGCATGCACTGCAAGAGGCCCGTGGGGATGGGGACAGAAATAACCCTGCCTATTTCTTTGATATCACGCCGTTTCCCCATCAACTGGAGATCCTTGAACAATTGGCGATGGAGCGCGCTTTACACCAGCGCTTTCGTAACTTGGTGGTAGCGGCTACCGGTACAGGGAAAACTCTGATCTCCGCCTTTGATTTTGCGCATTTTTTGAAAACCAAACCCGATGCCAAGTTTCTGTTTGTCGCCCACAAAGAGGAGATCTTGCGCCAAGCATTAGCCTCGTACCGCGGAGTGCTCAAGCAATCAAATTTTGGCGAACTCTTGGTCGGCGGCGCCGTGCCAACCCACTACCGTCAGCTGTTTGCCTCGGTGCAATCCTTGAATAACCAGCTGGCTAATTTACGTCTTAGTCAAGACTATTTCGATTACATCGTCATTGATGAGGTTCACCATATTGCGGCGGCCAGTTATCGCGGTCTGCTCGCCACCTTTGAACCTCAGATTCTGTTGGGATTAACCGCAACGCCAGAGCGCCATGATGGCGGTGATATTCTTGCCGACTTTTGTGGTGTCATCGCAGCAGAGATCCGCTTGCCCGAGGCCATCAATCGTCGCCATCTCTGTCCGTTCCAATATTTTGGTATCGATGATGATACTGACTTGCGCCAAGTGACTTGGAAAAATGGCCGTTATGACATTACTGAGCTCACCAATATCTATACCCACAATCAGCAGCGGGTACAGAAGATAGTCCAGAGCCTCAATGAGATCGTCACCGATATTACCAAGATCAAAGCACTGGCATTTTGTGTGAGCCGTGAACATGCCGACTTTATGTGCAAGGCATTTTTATTGAAGGGCATCAAGGCTGACATCCTCACTAGCGATAACCGAGACGAGCGACATAGTAAGCAACAAGATTTGCGTACCGGCGTTATCAATATTCTCTGCGTGGTGGACATCTTCAACGAAGGGGTTGATATCCCGGAAGTCGATACCTTGCTGTTTTTACGACCAACGGAAAGCCTCACCATCTTCTTGCAGCAATTGGGACGTGGCCTGCGGCTGGCGAGCGATAAAGAGTGCTGCACCGTATTGGACTTTGTTGGGAATGCCCGTGCGGAGTATGACTTTGCCCAGAAATTCCGGGCTCTGGTGGGTAAAACCAATAAGGCGATCAGCCACGAGATCAAACAGGGCTTCCCTCACGCCCCCTTGGGCTGCCGCATCGAGCTCTCAAAACAGACCCAAGAGTTAATTCTGAGCAATATCAAAAAGGCGACTCTCAATACCTCGCGCCTCATGGGCCTGATCCGCCGTTTCTCACAGGATTGCGATTTACCGCTGACACTGGCGAATTTTCTGAAGTTCTACCCTCATATCAGCCTTGAGGAGATCTACAAGCGCGGCAATTGGAGCGCCTTGGTCAAACAGGCCCACAACCATACCATTTCTGAAATGAGTGATGAGAAGCTGTCGACCCTCTACACCCGGGCCATCAAAACCCGGCTATTGGGCTGCGATGCGCTCCATTACTTGAACTTCTTACAAACCTTGGTGGAAAGCGCCTTTACCTTAACGGCTGAGCACGATGAGCGGATGGCCTTGATGTGCCATTACGACTTCTGGCAACAAAGCGGCCCCAACGCAGGCTTTAGCTCCTTGGCGCACAGCCTGAAACAACTCAATCAACCAGAGTTAAGGGCCGAGCTGGCAGATCTGTTGCCCATGCTGATCAACCGGGTGCAGCACGAACAAAGCGCCATGCCAGATCTTCCCGGCAATCCACTACAACTGCATGCTCGCTATGCCAGAGAGCAAGTGCTGGTTGGCTTTGGGGCAACCACCTTCGCGCAGCAACCCACGGCTCGCGAAGGGGTCTATGTCATCGCAGAGCACAATATCGAGTTGCTGTTCGTGACCTTGAACAAAACGGAGCAGCACTTCTCCCCCACCACCCGTTATCACGACTACGCCATTAATGAGTCACTGTTCCATTGGCAGAGCCAAAACAGCGCTCGCCCAGAGCGAGGCAAGGGGCTGAGTTACATAAACCACAGGGCAGAGGGTAAGCGCGTGTTTCTGTTCGTTCGTGAGCAGAGCAAAGATGAATTTGGCCGCACCCTTGGCTTTGTGAACTTTGGTGAGGTGGAGTACATCTCCCACAGCGGTAGCCAACCGATGAACATTAAATGGCGTCTCACTACTCCGATGCCGCCTTTTATGTGGAAAGAAGCGGCCAAATTGGCAGTTGGCTGAGCGACCCATCACAACAAGGCCCACCCACGGCGGGCCGCCTTCGTGTGGTCAGCAGGCAATCCGCTCTATGCGACCACCACTGAGTTTGAAGAAGGCATCCTGTGGCAGCTCCTGCAGCCAGGTGGTGGTGTAGTCCAGATCCACATAGGCGCCGCGCAGCATGGCGCCAAAGAGACCGTGAGAAACCACGATGGCCTGCTCGGCAATCTGCTCGTCCTCAAGCCATTGCCGGGCCCGGCGCTGAATGCTCTCAAAACTCTCGCCATGGGGGGCCCGCAGATACCAGTCCGGCTCCTCCAGATCCAGCTCGGGGTGGGCCGCCAGCAGCTCGGGCACCCGGCGACCCTCCCACTCCCCCATCCCCAGCTCCACCAGCCGCTCGTCCCAGATGATGCGCTCCTGGTCCAAGCCAAGCTGCTGACACACCCGCTCCGCCGTCTGCCGTGCCCGGCCGAGGGGGCTGGCGTAGATCGTCCAGTCGGTGGGCTCGGCCAGGAGCTTGGCCAGACGGGCCCCCATGGCGAGGGCCTGGGCTTCTCCCCTGGGGGTCAACTCGGAGTTGCAACGCCCCTGCAACCGCAATTCGGCGTTGTAACGGGTCTGGCCATGGCGCAGCAAATAGAGGGTTCGAGACATGGTTTCTCCAGCAGAGTCAACGAGATAAGAAAACAGGGGGAAGATGATAACAGATGTACCGGGTCAACCAAGACCCGGAGGATGCAGGCTTGTGCTGACTCCTTGAGCGCATGGCCTGCGGCTATCGTGAAAGGACGACAGGGGCTACGCGCCTTTATCGCACAGGAGCCTTGTGCGCATACCACACGCCTTCGCCACGGGCCCGCCAGCGCCGTGGCAAGCGCCCCATGCCCCCCTATCTTGTTGTTCAGACGGGATAAAATGGGGATGTGCCGGTTTATCGGTCACAGGATGGCGGCCAATGCCAGAAAAGACAGAGTTTTTGCTCTGATCCGGGGGCCATTTTGGTACGTATCTCTGGCTCATGACAGGGACGCCTGGTGTACAATCTGCCACCCGATTTCCCCTGACCCGGCCCAGGCTCAGGCCATGATGTACCCCAGAGTAAATGAACGTGACCCCAACCCACCCCATGCTCGACAGTTATTACAGCCAGGATCTGGTGTTCTTCTCCATCCTGGTGGCGGTGCTCGCCTCCTACACGGCGCTGACCATGACCAGCCGGGTGAGCCAGAGCCGGGGACGGGCCGCCGTGCTCTGGCTAGCGGGGGGAGCCTTCGCCATGGGGCTCGGCATCTGGTCCATGCATTTTATCGGCATGCTCGCCTTCAACCTGCCCATCGCGCTGGGATACGATCTGACCCTCACCGGTCTCTCCCTGGTGGCGGCCATCGGCTCCTCGGCCTTTGCGCTCTGGCTGGTGAGTCGTCCCCAGCTCCCCTGGCACCAGATCCTGTTCGGGGCCGTGCTGATGGGTGCCGGCATCGCCACCATGCACTACATCGGCATGGCGGCCATGAAGATAACGCCCGGCATCCACTACCTGCCTGGGCTTTTCATCCTCTCCATCCTCATCGCGGTATTCGCCTCGGGTGCCGCGCTCTGGATAGCGTTTCGCCTGCGCAACAGCTCGCCCCGCGCCTTCTTCAGCAAGGCCCTCGCCTCCCTGGTGATGGGGGCCGCCATCATGGGCATGCACTACACCGGCATGGCGGCGGCCCAGTTCCCCGCAGAGAGCCTGTGCGGGGCCCTCTACACCGGTCTCAATACCCAGTGGCTGGCAACCGTGGTCATCATAGTGACCCTGGCGGTGTTCGCCATCGCCTTCGTGCTCTCCATGCTGGATGCCCACGCCGCCAGGCTCTCCACCTCCCTGCATCAGGCCCACGACGAGCTGCTCAAGCTGGCGCTCCATGACAGCCTGACCCGGCTGCCGAACCGGCTGCTGTTTGCCGACCGGCTGGAGCAGCGCATCCAGGAGTGTCAGCACAGCCAGCGCAGCTTCTCCCTGCTGTTTCTCGATCTCGACGGCTTCAAGATCATCAACGATGCCCACGGCCACCACACCGGGGATCTGCTGCTGGCCGAGGTGGCCCAGCGCATCACCAGCCTGCTCGGTGCCAGCGACACCGCCTCGCGCTTTGGCGGGGACGAGTTCGTGCTGGCACTAGCGCCGGGGGATGTGAGCCAGACCACGGCCTTTGCCGAGCGGCTGCTGGCCACCCTGGCCCAGCCCTATGAGTGGGAGCACCACAGCCTGCACATCACCGCCAGCATCGGCATTGCCGTCTATCCCCAGGATGGCACCAGCCTGCACGAGCTGACCCTCAACGCCGATGCCGCCATGTATTACGCCAAGGAGCAGGGGCGCAACGACTACTACTACTTCGACAGCGCCATGAACGCCAACGCCCACCAGCAGTTCCTGCTGCACAAGGAGCTGCAACACGCCCTGGAGCGGGGGGAGCTGGCCCTGCACTACCAGCCCAAATACTGTGCCCGCAGCGGCCAGGTGGTCGGCGCCGAGGCCCTGCTGCGCTGGCAGCACCCGGAGCATGGTGCCGTCTCGCCGGCCAGCTTCCTGCCGCTGGCGGAGAAGAGCCGGCTCATCATCCCCATCGGCAACTGGGTCATCGACGAGGCGTGCCGCCAGATGAGCGCCTGGCGGGCGGCGGGTCATCACGACTGGAGCGTGGCGGTCAATCTCTCCACCATCCAGCTCGCCAGCCCCGGGTTGCTGGAGGAGGTGCAGGGCGCTCTCGCCCGCCATCGGCTCGAGGCCCGTCACCTGACCCTGGAGATCACCGAATCCACCGCCATGCAGAAGGCCGAGGAGAGCCTCGCCATCCTCAACCGTCTGGCCGAGCTCGGCCTTGGCATCTCCATCGACGACTTCGGCACCGGCTACTCCAGCCTGCTCTACCTCAAGCGCTTCCCCGCCAACGAGCTCAAGATTGACCGGGGCTTTGTCACCCCCCTGGAGCGGGGAGGCGACGATGCCACCATCATCGCCGCCATCATCGCCCTGGGTCAGGCCCTGGAGATGCGCATCGTGGCAGAGGGGGTGGAAACCCCGGAGCAGCGGGACCTGCTGACCGAGCTGGGCTGCGACACCTTGCAGGGCTACCTGCTCGGGCGCCCCATGACCGGGGAGCAACTGCTTGTCCACTGCGCTCCCGAGACTCCCCAACAGGTGCTGGAAGATGTGCTTGTCTGACAAGCAGGTGAGGCGCTGCGCCCATGTCGCCAGGGTCATCACCAGCCCGATTGCGTCCCTTCACGACTCAAGGTAGTCTGCTGCAAGACTCGAATGCCCCTTTATCTTGCCGAGTGCATCGAGCGACCCCCATGGCAGATCACCCGTTCAGAGGAGCCACATCCATGGCCAGATACCAGTTCTTCAGCGTCCCCGCCTCCCGCCGTCAGCAATATACCTATGTCGACATGGCCTCCCCCACTTTCCTCACGGAGAAGGAGGCGCTGCTAACGCAAGGATTCGAGGTGGAAGAGGATTTCATCGACGCGGCCACTCCCCGCGAGGCGGTGGAGAAGTACAGATCCGGCTTTCTCTACGTGGCGGACGAGATAGGCAAGTCAGACGAGGCCTATGCGGCGGCAACGGCCTTGCTGGAGATGGGCAAGAAGATCCTGGGCCGCAAGGCGGGCTGAGCAAGGCGGGCCGCCGGGACGATACCCCCGATGGCCCGCAGGCAGTCAGCGTTGGGGGTGCTGGCGGAGCATCTCCACCAGCTCCTCTTCACTGCCGGGTTCATGGGCAAGCTGCAGGCTGGGGGCGGCGCCCCCCATCAGCATATAAACGTGAGTGCTGCAGTGATCGTAGTGATACCACTTACCGTCGATACAGACGTCGGTATAGCATCTCGGGTCCTTCTTGAGCTCCATACGCACATCCTTATGTGTCATTCACCAACATCACCCTTGACCGTAAAATAAGCGGCCCGAGTCCCCCTTGACCTGGATCAAGGGAGGTGGCGGGCAGAAGCGGGCAGTGGCCGGATCTGGCCGGGGCGGGATGTCGCCAGCCCGGATGACAGAGCCCGCCAACCGGCTCCAGCCTGGCAACAGCGCAACAAAAACGGCGCCCGAAGGCGCCGTTTTTCATGTCCGTCATTTGACCGACGGGGAACAAGCCGCTGGCTTATTCGTCTTCCAGGTAGGCGTAGCCTTGCAGACCCAGCTCCAGCTCGTCGAGCAGGGCCTTGCGGGTCTCGTCGTCCAGCGCCGGGTGGGAGACGATGCGCTGGTAGTTCTCGCGGATCACGGACGGGTCGATGTTGACGTAACGCAGCAGCTGGTCGACGGTGTCGCCACGCACCACGTTGCGGATGTCCATCTTGCCTTCTTCATCCAGCCACACTTCCGCGCAGTGGGTGTCACCAAACAGGTTGTGCAGATCCCCCAGGATCTCCTGATAGGCACCCACCAGGAAGAAGCCGACGTGGCACTCTTCGTCTTCACCGTAGACCGGCATCGGCAGGGTGCTCTCGACCCCCAGACCGTCGACGTAGTGCTCCACCTGACCGTCGGAGTCGCAGGTGATGTCCATCAGGATGCCGCGGCGGGTGAGCGGACGCTCGAGGCCGGCCAGCGGCATCACCGGAAACACCTGACCGATACCCCAGGCATCCGGCAGGGACTGGAACAGGGAGAAGTTGGCAAAGCACTTGTCCGCCAGTTTCTCGGAGAGCTCGTCGGCCAGGGCGCGGTGGTTGCGGTTGACCGGGTTGAGCAGCTCCTTGAGCGCCAGACAGGTGTTCTGGTGCAGCATCTCGGCCCAGGCACGTTGCTCCAGGTTCAAGAGGCCCATGGTGTACTGGGCGTTGACGTCACCGAGATCCGCCACGGAGTCGTGGAAGATCTCCAGCAGAGAGGGATCTTCCCCGCGCAGGTCCAGCCACCCTTTCCACATGTTCTGCAAGATGGTGGGCGCGTCCTCGTCCGGGGCGCTGATGTCGTTCACCTCCACCCCTTCGGCACCAATGATATTGGTGACCAGCACGGCGTGGTGCGCAGTCAGGGCACGGCCGGACTCGCTGATGATGGTCGGGTGCGGCAGGTCGAACTCGCGGCACACATCGCCGATGCCCCAGACCACGTTGTTGGCGTACTCGGAGAGGCTGTAGTTCGCGGAGCAGTGGCTCTGGGAACGGGTGCCCTCATAGTCCACCCCGAGGCCGCCGCCCACGTCCACCACCTCGACCTTGGCGCCAAGACGGCACAGCTCGGCGTAGAAGCGGCCGCACTCGCGGATGCCGCCCTGGATGTCGCGGATGTTGGCGATCTGGGAACCCAGATGGAAGTGCAGCAGTTGCAGGCAGTCCAGCTTGCCGAGGCTGCGCAGACGCTCCACCAGCGCCAGGATCTGGGAGGCAGAGAGACCGAACTTGGACATGGAACCGCCGCTCGATTCCCACATGCCGGAGCCGGTGGACGCCAGACGGGCGCGCACCCCGATGTTGGGCTTGATGTTGAGACGAGCGGACTCGTCGAGCACCATTTCCAGCTCGGAGGGCTTCTCCACCACGATGTAGACCTTGTGGCCCATCAGGTTGCCCAGGAGGGCGTGGCGGATGTATTCGCGGTCCTTGTAACCGTTGCAGACGATCACGGACCCTTGCTCATGATGATGGGACAGCACGGCCAGCAACTCGGGCTTGGAGCCCGCTTCCAGCCCAAGCCTCGGCTTGTCGCTGTAGGACTGACTGATGGTCTCGATGACGCGGCGCTGCTGGTTTACCTTGATCGGGTAAACGCACAGGTAATCCCCTTCATAGCCTGACTTTTCGATGGCCTGACCGAAGGCGTTGAACAGCGCATCGACCCGGCTCTTGAGGATGTCGGGGAAACGCAGCAACACCGGCGTGGTCAGCCCGGACTGGCGCAGTTGCTCGATGGCCTCGGACAGCACGATCTGAGCCTCGGGGCGAGACTTGTCGGGAGAGACGGTCACATGACCGGCGTCATTGATATTGAAAAAACCCGCACCCCAGTAGGGAACGTTGTAGACCTTCAAGGAGTCCTTGCTGGACCAGTTAGTCATGGGCTATGCCTCGCAAATGAGCGGCCGTGGGCCGCCTTCGTTACCCTCAATCACATCCAGACCATTGATTGCAAAATGCGGCAAGCCAGAGCGGCCTGCTGACGTTGGACCCGCAACGGAGCATGCTCCGCCACATCCTGTTCATTGCACATCGCGGCAAGCCAAGGCTGCCTGGTGGATCTTGGGAAGTAACGAGTCTTGATGTGGGGCTGGTGGCTTTACATCAAGCTCAACGGTATGCGGTAACACCTTGCCGGCGTACCGCGGTACTTTGATGACAATCGGCATCAGCCACGCCGTTTGTTCATCATTCGGCAGCCATCCCGACGGACAGGAGAGGGTTTCAAGGAAGAGAAGGGAAGACGTCAGCACGCATCGTGTTGATGGACGACAACCACTACGACCCGCTCAACGCCAGTGACCGCCCATGACAAGGGAGATGATGAGCCCGAAGCCCACTCGGTCAGCTGAAAGATGAGAGTCCGTTGTTCTCCCTGATACCGGAGCCTAACCGGTATTAAAGAAACCATTCCCCAGCAGTGTCTGTCGTTTCTGCGTGCCTCGCCCTATAGGCGTCATGATCCTGCGGGTCTGGCGGACGCGGCCTGCGCAGGGTTGCCCTTGGATCGGCGCGGAGTGTACACACTTACCGCAGCCAGTGACAATAAAAAATCGTGTTAAAAAACGGGTTTTCATCGGGGGGCAAAATCTCGCTGCCAGCAAGGCGGGCTCTGGGATGGCGGGGGATGAGAGTGCGTGGGCGAGGCGATGAAAATAACCAACACGTCACGCTTTTTGGGTCACCCCTTGCCAGCGCTGGGCCGAGGGGAAATTCAGCTTTTTCGCAATTGCTTAACCAGTTTTTATTTTGGAATTTTTATGCAAACTGCCGAGCAATGATCCCCGCCCCTCCCCTTCGATGACCCTCCTCTCCCCCACAAAGTCATCAAAAACTGCGCTGACGCAATAAGCGGCGCCGCCGTCTTGGCCACAATGACTCCTCTTTCGTGACCCGAGGCTTGCCCATGAACACCCTGCTTTCGCGCTTTCTCCACTACCTCACCTTTCATACCCGCTCCGATGCGACCAATCCTGCCTGCCCCAGCAGCGAGGGACAGCGCCTCTTCGCCCGGGCCCTGCGCGATGAAATGACGCAGATGGGGCTGAGCCAGGTCACCCTGGACGAGCATGGCTACCTCACCGCCTGCCTGCCGGGCAACCAGCCGGATGCCCCCGCCATCGGGCTCATCGCCCACATGGACACCGCCGATTACGAGGCCGAGTGCGTCGTTCCCCAGATAGTCGAGAACTATCAGGGGGGCGATATCTGCCTTGGCAAAGGGGACGAGGTGCTGGCCATCCGCCAGTACCGCTTTCTGAAAAACTACCTGGGGCAGGATCTCATCACCACCGACGGCACCACCCTGCTGGGGGCCGACGACAAGGCGGGCATCGCCGAGATCCTCACCGCCGTGGAATACCTGCAGGCTCACCCCGAGATCCCCCGTGGCGATGTCTGGGTCGGCTTTACTCCGGACGAGGAGATAGGGCGCGGTGCCGACCGCTTCCCGCTTGACCGCTTCCCGGCCAAGTGGGCCTACACGGTGGATGGCGGCGAACTCGGCGAGCTCGAATGCGAGAACTTCAACGCCGCCAGCGCCACGGTGCGCATCACAGGCAACAACGTCCACCCCGGCACCGCCAAAGGCAGCATGATCAACAGCCAGACTCTGGCCGCCCGCTTCCATGCCGCCATGCCCGCCGAGCAGACCCCGGAGTGCACCCAGGGGTATGAGGGCTTCTTCCACCTGGCCCGGATGGAAGGCACGGTGGAGGAGACCACCCTGCACTACCTCATCCGCGACTTCGACGATGACTGCTTCGCCGCCCGCAAGGCCCAGCTAAAGGAGCGGGTCGCCTCCCTGCAACTGGACGCCCCCAGGGCGCGCATCACCCTGGAAATAGTGGACAACTACCGCAACATGCGCAGCCAGATAGCGCCCCATCCCCACATCGTCGAGCTGGCCAAAGCCGCCATGGAGGCCGCCGACGTGGTGCCCAAGATCAAACCCATTCGCGGCGGCACCGACGGCGCCCGGCTCTCCTTCATGGGGCTGCCCTGCCCGAACCTGTTCACCGGCGGCCACAACTTCCACGGCAAGCACGAGTTCATCCCCCTGCAATCCATGGAAAAAGCGGTCGCCACCCTGGTGGCGCTGGTGCGCCTCACCTCTGCCTGGCGGGCAGAGTAAGGGGGCAAGGACGGGGCTCGCCCCGTCATCAAACCGTCACCCAACCGACACACGAAAGGCACGCAGGGGCGTCAAGCTGGGGCAAAGTTCAGCGGAGCCTTGCCCATGTTCGACGTCGATACCCTGCTGGGGCAGCACCTGCCCCGCCTCGCCAGCCAGCCCCTCCTCCGTCCCCTGATGAGGCAGGGGCTGAGCTGGTTGCTGCACGAGGAGGCCTTCACCCGCTTTGCCGCGCGCCATCCCCACCTGCGCGGTCTGGACTTCGTCGAGCAGGCCCTCACCGAGCTCCACTTCGACTACCGGGTGAGCGAGGCCGAGCTCGAGCACATTCCCGCCAGCGGCCGGGTCATCATCGTCGCCAATCACCCCATCGGCTCCCTGGACGGGCTGGCCCTGCTGCGCCTCATCGGGCGCATCCGCCCCGACGTCAAGATAGTGGCCAATCAGGTGCTGGCCCAGCTCGCGCCGCTGCGCCCTTTGCTGCTGCCGGTGGACAACCTGGGGGGCAAGACCGACAGGCAGGCCATCCTCGCCATGAATGAACACCTCGCCGCCGACGGGGCCCTGGTTATCTTCCCCGCAGGCGAGGTCTCCCGCCTCGGCCCCAAGGGGGTGAAGGATGGCCCCTGGCAGGCCGGCTTCATCAAGCTGGCCCAGCGCAGCCGAACGCCCCTGGTGCCCATTCACCTGGGAGGGCGCAACAGCCTCTGGTTCTATCTCGCCTCCTGGCTCAACAAGCCCGCCTCCGCCCTGCTGCTGGTGCGCCAGCTGTTTCGCCAGCAGGGGCGGACGCTGCCGGTGACCATAGGGGCGCGCATTCCCCTCGCCAGTTTTCAGGAGTTGCCGGCCAAGACGGCAGCCCGGCTGGTGCGCGGCCACCTCTACCGAATCGCTCGGGGCAAGGCGGGACGGTTGCAGACCGAGGCCCCCATCGCCCTGCCGGAGGATCGCCGCCTGCTGAAACAGGCCATCGACGGGTGCGAGCTGCTAGGCCAGACCCCGGACGGCCAGCGCATCCTGCTCTATCGCCGCCACGAGCAGAGCCACTCGGTGATCCTGCGTGAGCTGGGGCGCCTGCGGGAGATTGCCTTTCGGGCGGTGGGGGAAGGCTCGGGCAAGCGGCGGGATCTCGATGCCTTCGACGATGATTATCACCACCTCATCCTCTGGGATCCCGCCCGCCTCGACATCATCGGCGCCTACCGTTTCGCCCCGGTGGCCGAACGGCTGGCCAGCAAGGGGCTGGATGGCCTCTACAGCCACACCCTGTTCGGCTTCGAAGAGAAGCTGATGCCCCGGCTGGAACAGGCCATCGAGCTTGGCCGCAGCTTCATCCAGCCCGCCTACTGGGGCAAGCGGGGGCTCGATTACCTCTGGTTCGGCATCGGGGCCTATCTGGCCCGCTATCCCCAATACCGCTACCTGTTCGGGCCCGTCACCCTCTCCGGCAGCCTGCCGCCGGCGGCCAAGGATCTGCTGGTGAGCTTCTATCGCCAGCACTTCGCCCCCACCCTTGCCCTCGCCCCTTCCCGCCGCCCCTATCCCGCCACGCCGACGCTGTTCGAGGGGCGCGATTACGGGGACGACCTCAAGGTGCTCAAGGCCGGGCTCGACAACCTGGGCTGTGCCATTCCCACCCTCTACAAGCAGTACGCCGAGCTGTGCGAGCCGGGGGGCGTGCAGTTCATGGACTTTGGCATCGACCCGGACTTCAACCACTGCATCGACGGCCTGGTGTGGGTGGACGTGAGCCGCATCAAGCCCCACAAGCGGGCCCGCTATATCGGCCTCCCCGCCGGGGAAGGGCTGGCCACCTCTGGCGACCGTTGACCGGGGGCCGCAACGAAAGAGGGAGGCCTGCGCCTCCCTCTTTCACATCATGGGTGATGCCGCCTACTCGGCTGCGGGTTTGCGATCCGCATGGCCGAGATCCCGCTCCGGGGCGATGACATCCCGCACCCGCTGCTTGATCTCCTTGGCCTCGGGGAAGCCCTCGTCGGCCACCCTGTCCCACACCAGCACCCCGTCCACCAGGATGCGAAACTCCCCCTTGCTGGCGGGCACCAGGGCCACCTCTCCCAGTTCGCCGTCGAAGGTGGAGAGCAGCTCCTGGGCGAGCCAGGCGGCCCGCAGCATCCAGCGGCAGAGGGTGCAGTAACGGATTTCGATGCGCGGTTTCGCGAGGGGCAAATGGGTGTCTGTCATGGGGTGACTCCGTGAAAATCGGTCAACCAGTGGCGAGCGATGCGCTGCATGGTGGCCTGGGGCAGTTCGTGAAGGCCCGGGGTGGATGCCTGATGGGCCAGTTGGTGCACCCCTTCGATGATCTCCGCCAGCACCAGGTAGACATATTCGCCGATGACGGCACCGTGGACGAAGTTGACCGCCTCCCCCCGGTTGAGCAAAAAGATGGTGCTGCCGTCCGGCCGGGTCAGGGCCAGCACATGGGGACACACCTCCTCGCTCGGCCAGGGCAGCTGGGCGAGGCTGAAGGCGAATTCGTCGTCGGCGGAGGTGACCGAGGCCAGCATGGCGCCGGGGCGCAGGGCCTGCAGATCGGTGATGTCGAGGGAGCCGTTGCCGGTGGAGCAGATCACCAGCTCGGCGCGGCCCAGGGCTTCGGCCTTGTTCACCAGCTTGAAGCCGTGGGAGAGCGCCTCCACCTGGCGCAGGGCATCCGTCTCCACCAGCTCCAGATGCAGGTTGCGACAGCGCAGTTCCCGGGCGATGCTGCGCCCCACCTTGCCATAGCCGAACAGGGCGGCCTGGCAGACATTGAAGGTACGCCTCAGGGTACGCGCGAGGGACTCCGCGGAGTAGACCACGCTCAGGCCGATCTGGATATCTTCCGCCTGCTTGAGGGGGCTGCGGGCCACCGAGATGACGGGGGCCGCCAGGGACTCCTGTTCGTAGCGCTGATGGCCGTTCTCGGTCATCTCCACCACCCCGATGAAACGGGCGCCAAAGTGCTCGGCCAGTACCGCCTGGCTCTTGGCGAAGTAGCCGCCGATGTCGAGGATGATGAGCCGCTCGTGGGACATCACCAGGGGGGCAATCTGGGCGATCACCTCACCGGGATCCGAGGTCCAGTGGCGATTGAGGGGCAGCACGGGGTAGTGCTGCTGGGCCCAGGCCAGCGTCGGCCCGTGCACGGACTTGGGTTTGGGCAGGATGGCACCGACCCGGCCCACCCGATCGAGCACCTGGATGAAGTCGGGTCTGTCGGGAAGCAGGTGGGTCACCAGCAGGATGCAGAGATCCCCAAGACATCCCTGTTCGGTGAAATGGCGAAAAAACAGATGCTCAGATCCCTGACTGCGCAACTGTGGCCTCCTTAGCGTGCCGCGGGAAAGCAGGCAAACAGAACCCGGCATAGCCGGGTTCTGTGTGTATCCAGATAATTGAAAATCCTTTTTATCCGAAAGCACCATGGGTCTCAATCTTTATCTGTCCAGACTTTGACAAGCCCATCAATTTCTAAGGTAATAGCCTGTTTTTCATGCAGAAATCAGTAAAGCGACGCCTCTGGCCATACCCACCACAGACTCACTCCGGCACCGACGGCCGCCACCAGGATCAAGACCCCCCAGCGAGAGAGTCCCGGGCGCCCGTGCAGGGCACGTTCCAGCAGCGGCAACAGCCAGACCGGCAGCAGCACCAGCAGGGGCACTTCCACGTACTGCCAGGCGAGCATCTGCACGAAGGCGAGTGAAAGCCCCAGGGCGGCCGGGGTCACCTTGACCCCTGCAAAGGCGCCGAGCAGGGCACGGAATCCGGCAAACGCGGCCAGGGCACCCGTCAGCTGGGCGATGAGCAGGCTGCCATCGATGCCGATGACCAGCGCCAGCCAGATGAAGGCCAGGGCGAAGCCGAGCCCCTCCTCGCTGTCACCACGCCAGCTCGTCCAGCCAGACCAGAGGATGGCGGGCAGCAGGGCCAGCCAGATCCCGGGCTCGCTCGCCAGCGCGGAGGCCAGCCCCTGCCACCACACCAAGGCGCCCAGCACCCCGAACAGCGCGAGGGCGACCCCCTTGCTGGTACCCTGGGTCAGGGCGGGCACCAGCAGGGTCAGCGGCAGCCACTGCCACGCCTTGACCGGCAGGCCATAGGCACCGCCCAGCAGGCAACCCACCAGCCAGATCCCCAGGGCGCCCCACAGATAGCCCAGCCGCGGCCAGCGCCACGACAGCAAAGCGGCCCCTAAAGGAGCCGCCAGGGTTTGAAGCAGGAGTGCTGCGCCCATTACTTGCGCACGCCTTCAACGAACAGGTTGATGGTCATCTCGTCAGGGATGTTCGGCACCATGTAGTTCACGCCGAACTCGCTGCGCTTGATGGTGGTGGTGGCGTTGAAGCCGCTGCGGTAGCCGCCCCAGGGATCCTTGCCTTCCCCGATGTGGACCAGGTCGAAGGCCACGTCCTTGGACACGCCGTGCAGGGTCAGGGTGCCCTTGAGTACGCCTTTGTCCTTGGTGCCTTCATAGCCGGTGCTGACGAAGGTCATCTTGGGGTACTGCTTCACGTCCAGGAAGTCGGGGCTGCGCAGGTGCTTGTCGCGGGCCTCGTGGTTGGAATCCACGCTGGCGGCATCGATTTCGAAGCTCGCCTTGGCCGCCGCCGGGTTGGCGTCGTCCATGCTGAAGGTGCCACTGAAGGTGTTGAACCGGCCGACCAGTTCGGAGAAGCCGAGGTGGCCCACCTTGAACTGGACTGTGGTGTGCGCTGCATCGACATCGTAATCGGCAGCCATCAGGGGAGCCGCCATAAACAGGCAAGAGGCCAGCAGGGCCTTGGTCATTTTCATTCCGATCGTTCCTTCATTGGGGGTTCACAACGGTGTCTAAAATGCTAACCTCCTATCGAGAATAGATAATCATCGATTTATTAAAATAATTATCAACCGAGAGTGGAATATGGATCAGATAGCCGCCATGCGCACCTTCATCAAGGTGGTGGAGTGCCAGAGCTTCACCAAGGCCGCCCATCAGCTCGGGATCTCGGTCGCCATGACCTCCAAGCTGATGCAGCAGCTCGAGGAGTCCCTCTCCACCCGGCTGCTGTCGCGCACCACCCGCCAAGTCAATCCCACCGAGGCGGGCCAGTTCTACTACCAGCGCTCCCTGGCCCTGCTGGCGGAGCTGGAAGAGACCCACAGCCAGCTCACCCACAACAACCAGCAGCCCCAGGGCACCCTCAAGCTCTCGGTGCCCATGGATTTCGGCTACCTGCACCTCTCCCCCGCCCTGCCCCTGTTTCGCGAGCGCTACCCGGACTTGAAGCTCGAGATTGAGTACAGCGACCGGCGGGTGGCCCTGGTGGAGGAGGGGTTCGATCTGGCCCTGCGCATCGGCAACCTGCCGGACTCCTCCCTGGTGGCCAAGCCGCTCGCCATGATGAAGATGGTGGTGTGCGCCAGCCCCGACTACCTGGCCCGCCGGGGCAGGCCGAAGACCCCGGAGGATCTCAAGCAGCACGACTGCCTCATCTACACCCTGACCCAGCCGGACTGGGTCTTCAAACGGGATGGGGAGGAGCACAGCATCCGTCCCCAGGGGCCACTTCGCGCCAACAACGGGGTGGCCCTGACCCGGGCCGCCTGCGACCACCAGGGCATCATCTTGCAGCCCACCTTCATCGTGGGGGATGCGCTGCGCTCGGGGGCGCTGGTCCCCTTGTTGCTGGAGTGGGAGAAGGGGCAGGTGGGGCTCTATGCCCTCTATCCGCACCGCCGTTTCGTGTCGGCCAAGGTGCGCTGCTTCATCGAATTCGTGCAGGAGCGCTATCTGGCGCCCCACTACTGGGACAGGGAGACCTGAGCCCGGGCTCAGGGGGTGGGCATCAGCTCGGCCACCAGCAGGTGATCCTGCTGGCTCATCTGCCAGCGTGGCAGACGCTGGCGCAAGGCGGCGAGCTCGGCCTCCCCCAGCGCATAGGGCAGGGTGACGTGCAGGCAGTGGCAATCCAGCATGGCCGCCAACTGCATCATCAGGGCGAGGTTTGCCTCGTCGCTCTTGTGCTTGTTGATGCGCTTGCCGAGCTCGTGGCGAAAGTGGGTCTCGGGATCCTGAGTCATCGCCTGCCAGCCGTAACCAAAGAGCGGGATGAAGGCGCTGACGATGCCAAGGGCGGTGAGGGGCCGTTTGGGCGGATGATAGAGGGCGTTGAGATCCAGCAGGATGGGGCTTTGATGGGGTTCACGACTGCCGGATAAAATAGTATTGCTCATTGGATTACCCTGTTGATTCCTCTAGACTTCGCCGCATATTTGACCTGACATGCCAACGAGGTGCTGATGCTAAGCGATATCGAGATCTCCCGCCAGTCCCCCCGCCTGCCCATCGCCGAGGTGGCAGCACAGCTCGGCATAGCGGCCGCCCATCTCCACCCCCACGGCCATTACAAGGGCAAACTCGACCTCGCGCTGCTCCATCACGCCCCCGCCCGCGAGCCCGGCAAGCTGGTGCTGGTGAGCGCCATCACGCCCACCCCCCTTGGGGAGGGCAAGACGGTCACCACGATCGGCCTCTCCATGGGGCTCAACCACATCGGCCAGCCCAGCATCGCCACCATTCGCCAACCGAGCCTCGGCCCCGTCTTCGGGGTCAAGGGGGGCGCCGCCGGGGGCGGCATGGCCCAGGTGGTGCCGATGGAGGAGATGAACCTGCACCTCACCGGGGATTTTCACGCCCTCACCGCCGCCCACAACCTGGCCTCTGCCGCCCTCGATGCCCGCCTGTTCCATGAACGCAAACTCGGTGACCAGTTCAGCGCCAGAACCGGCCTGGCGCGGCTCGATATCGACCCGGCCAACATCCTCTGGCCCCGTACCCTGGACATGAACGACCGGGCGCTTCGCCACCTCACCCTCGGCCAGGGCGGTGCTGCCGATGGTGTCGAGCGCCCCGATCGCTTCGTCATCACCGCCGCCTCCGAGCTGATGGCCATTCTGGCGCTGGCCAGGGATCTCAAGGACTTGCGCGCGCGTATCGGCCGCATCCAGCTCGCCCTCGACCTGCGCGGCAAGCCCGTGACCGCCGAGCAGCTGGAAGTGGCGGGGGCCATGACGGTGCTGATCAAAGACGCCCTCAAGCCCACCCTGATGCAGACCACGGAGCAGACCCCTGTGCTGGTCCACGCCGGCCCCTTTGCCAACATCGCCCACGGCAACTCCTCCGTCATCGCCGATCGCATGGCGCTGGGTCTTGCCGACTACGTGGTGACCGAGGCGGGTTTTGGCTCCGACATGGGGCTGGAGAAGTTCTTCAACATCAAGTATCGCCAGTCCGGCCTCGCCCCCGCCTGCGTGGTGCTGGTGGCTACGGTGCGCGGCCTCAAGGCCAACAGCGGCCTGCTCGACATCCGGCCGGGCCAGCCACTGCCGGCCAGCCTGCAAGGGGAAGATCTGCCCACCCTGACAGCGGGGTGCGCCAACCTCGCCTGGCATATTAACAACGCCCGCCGTTACGGGGTGCCCGTGGTGGTCGCCATCAACCGCTTCCCCACCGACAGCGGCACCGAGCTGGCCCTGCTGGAGGCGGCGGCGCGCCAGGCCGGTGCCTGTGGGGTCGCCCTCTCCCGGGCCTTCACTGACGGTGGCGCGGGCGCGGCGGATCTGGCTCACGCCGTGGTGGCGGCCTGCAAGCAGCCCAGTGAGGTCAGGCTGCTCTACCCCGATGAGATGAGCCTTGCCGCCAAGCTCGCCACCCTGGTGGAGTGCGGCTATGGCGGCCGGGGCATCACCCTCTCGGACAAGGCGCGCCAGCAACTGGCCAGACTCTCGGCAGAGGGCCAGGATCACCTGCCCGTCTGTATGGCCAAGACGCCGCTCTCCATCAGCCATGACCCGGCCAGGAAGGGCGTGCCGACGGACTTCGAGGTGCCCATCGAGGAGGTGAAACTCTGCGCGGGGGCAGGCTTCGTCTATGCCCTGGCGGGCCCCATCATGACCATGCCGGGCCTGGGCAGTCTGCCGGCCTATCGCCATATCGACATCGACGATGACGGGGAGATTGTCGGCCTGAGCTGACGCGCAGGCTGGCAGCCTGCCGTCCCTGAACACCATATCGACATCAACGATGACGGCGACATTGTCGGCCTGAGCTGACGTACAGGCTGGCAGTCTGCCGTCCCTGAACACCATATCGACATCAACGATGACGGCGACATTGTCGGCCTGAGCTGACGGCGCCCAGGTCCAGCCAGAAACGACAAGGCCCCGCCGATTGGCGGGGCCTTCTGCGCTGTGCCGGGTGGCAGCAAGACTCAGAGGGTGAAACGCTGGGTCATATGGTGCAGGGTATTGGCCAGCTTGCTCAGCTCGACACAGGCCTGGGCGGTCTGCTGCGCCCCCTGGGCATTCTCGTCGGCGGCGGTGTGGATCTTGACGATGCTGCGATTGAGCTCCTCGGTGACCGCGTTCTGCTGCTCGGTGGCGGTGGCGATCAGGGTGTTCATGTCGGTGATCTGGGTGACGGCACCGTTGATGCTGTCGATGCTGCTCCCCGCCTCCCGCGCCAGCTCCACGCTCTCCTGCATCTGCTGACGGCTCAGCTGCATGGCGCTGCCCGCCTCGGCGGTGCGCTCCTGAAGCACCTCGATCATCTTGCTGATCTCGGCGGTGGATGCCTGGGTACGCTGGGCCAGACTGCGCACCTCGTCTGCCACCACCGCAAAGCCACGCCCCTGCTCGCCGGCCCGGGCCGCTTCGATGGCCGCGTTGAGGGCCAGCAGGTTGGTCTGCTCGGCGATGCCGCGAATCACGTCCAGCACCATGCTGATGCTGGCGCTGTCGGTCTCCAGTTGCTGCACCACGCTCCCGGCCTGCTCTATCTGGCGGGAAACCTGCTCTATGCTGCCGATGGCGCTGCGCACCACCTGGTTGCCCTGGGTGGAGGTGCGGGAAGCCTGCTTGGCCGCCCCCATGGCGTCCGTGGTGTTGCGAGCCACCTCATTGACGGTGGACTGCATCTCGTTCATGGCGGTGGCGACCTGAGAGACCTCTCCCTGCTGGCTTGCCATGCCTTTGGCGGACTGCTCGGAGATGGCGCTCACCTCCTCTACCGCGCTGCTGAGCTGGCTCACCGAACCGGAGATTTCACTCACCAGCTCCGCCAGAGCCCCCTGCATCCGGTCGATGGCCGACCCCAGCTGGCCCAGCTCGTCGCGGTTGAAGCGGTTGCCGCGGATCCACTCCTGCAGCTCGCCCCGACCGAGATCACCGCTCGCAATGCGCTGGGCCTGACGGGCCAGCATGATGAGCGGGTCGCGGATCTGGCGGGTCAGCACCACGGAGAGGGCGACAACCAGGGCCAGGCCGATCACCAGGGCCAGGGTCACGCTCAGCTTGGCGCTGTCAAAGGCGGCGATCACCTCGGCGCGGGAACCCACGGAGTAGCCGTGGTTGATGCGGATGAGATCCCCCACCGACTTGCTCAGGGTGGTGTAGAGGGTGACCCCCTCCCCCATGAAGAGGTGCCGGGCTTCGGCCATCTGTCCCGAGTCCTGCATCTGCCGGATGCGCTGGTGCAGGGCGACATATCGCTCCCAGTCCGCCTTGACGATGTCAAAGGCGCGGCGCTCCTCCCGATCCTCCGCCCAGATGGTGCCATCGTGGGCCACTATCTGGCGCGCAGCCTCTTGCAGGCTCTTCTCGCTCTCGTTGCGATAGCGGGCCTTCTGCTGGGCATCGTCCGCCACCAGGAAGACATCCAGTTCGTAGCGGCGCAGGGCATTGATGGTCTCGCCGAGGGTGCTGGTGCGCACGACGGCGGGCAGGATACTGTCGGTAAAGCCGATGGCGGCGCGGTTCATCTTGCTGAATTCAAACAGCGAGAAGCCGCCGATAAAGGCCATCATCAGGCCGAGTACGGCAAAGCCGGCGGTAAGTTTTTTGCCTATCGTCATGGTGTTCATGGCATGTCCTGCATGGGGAAAACAAGTGGCATTGCTGGGCGCAGGCCTGGCCTGCGCCTTCACTACCCTCCTTGGCAGCACATCTCGTCCCTGTCGGCGCGCACAAGGGCGGGCCCGGGGGTGTCGGCGTCAACCAGACCGTCCGACAACACACAGAGCCATAGCGACCGGCACGGTCACAACTTTAGGTATTTTTCAAAAAAAGTGAGGGAAAGGAGACGGGGCCTGTCGGCGACAGG
>NZ_JBFOCW010000075.1:0-32212 GCF_040908005.1 Aeromonas sp. s1(2024)
AATTTCTGGACTTGAGAGGTGCTTACAGCAAACCCGTACTCTGGTCACGCTCTTACTTTGCGGGCTCTTGCGGCGGAGCACCGTTGGAGGTGATCAAGCAATACATTCAAAACCAGCGGGGCTGACGCCCCGGCGAAATTCCCCTCCCACCTACGTCGGAGGGAGTCCCCTTTCGCATTTAAGATGGCGTCGCAGCATACTGATTTCACCGATGTCGATGGATTGCCAATCGTAACCGCTGACCATCCTGCCACGAGCTTGTGGACGGGTGACGGTTTGAAAGAGCGATCTTCCTTTGGTGCGAGACAGGTCACGGTTGTGGACAGAAAGATCCCCTCTACTTGGCCATATGGAACCGCAATGAAAGAGGGGGGGGAGGATGTCACTTTTTGATGAGCGTCGTGTGCAGGATCTCTGTGCCCGCTTGCTGGCAGACACTAATAACCAGGGATATTCACTCGATAGCAAGCATGGCCGCGAGTTGAGAGATCTCCTGCAGGCTGTGGGTGGAGTCAAGCCAGTGGGACGAGGGGCTCGTCATGTGTTGACCGATGCTGGAAGGAATTATCTCGCAGCACAGCTGGCACAGGTTGCACCAGTGATGCCGGACAGGCGTGACACGATACGGGCTCTCGGGGTGGACCTGCCCGCACATCTAAACCAGGCCAGTTTTCATGCCCTCTGGCATGGGGACAGCAAGAGCGGGATAGATCCAGATAATGATGCTATCGACATCACGCTGACACAGGATGAAGTGATTCGACTTCGCACGCTGAGCCCGCTGTCACTCATCGACCAGGACGGACTGCGCCACGACATGAGGGCGCAACTGGCACTATTGGGAGAGCTGGTCTTACCGGAGCGCTGCTTGAGTAAGTTACATGGCATTGAGTGGCAGGGGCGGCAACTGGTCACGGTGGAGAACAAGGGAGCTTTCGTGGATTACCCGCTGCAAGTGGGGGAGTTGTTGCTCTATGTGCCTGGCCGCAATACCAAGTTGGCACGTCAGGTATTCCCGCTGTTGCCGGCTGCCGTACCCTGGGCCCATTTTGGCGATCTGGATCAGCGCGGATTGGATATCGCTAACGAGCTGGCCCATGCCCTTCGTCGTCCGTTGGCTCTTTGGCTACCCGACACCTTGATGGCCTATGTTCATCACTATGCCCGCACTCTGATCCGCCGTCTGGAGGGGCAACCGATCAGCAGAGGCAAGATCCCATGGGAGGAGGTCCCCGTGGTGAGTGAGCATGGCAAGCAACTGGAAGAGGTCCTTATATATCTGATCGAAAGGGGATTGTGGTTGGAACAGGAAGTATTGGTGCTAGCCGGAGGTTGGCAGTCATGGCCACTCGACGCGCCTTGCGGCCAACGCAGTAATGAAAAAACCGCCATCAGGCGGTTTTAATGGTTGTCAGCCCCTATTTCAGGGCTTTTTTCAGCTTTTTGATCTTGCTTTCGTGCTTGGCGATTTTCGCCTGGCGGGCGGCGATCTTCTTCTTGATCTCTTTCTTGCTGGCCATGGGGCGGCTCCTTGTCTCGTGGGCGCCATGGGGATCAGGGTGCCCGGGGTCTTTCCATGCGTGCCGGGAAGGCCCTCTCCGTTGGCGCACTGGCGGCCAGGGGAGGGGGCATACCGCGGAACTGGTTTGCAGGATAGTCCAGTTTCCCCCGGATGCCACCCGAACGGCAGGAAACAGAGGCAACAAAAAAGTGCCCCCGGGGGGCGCTTCTGGCTTGAAGGGGTCAGTATCAGGCCTTCTTCAGGTAGGCGGCCACCAGCACGATCTGCATGCCGTTGACCTTGCCCTCGATGTGCAGCGGGTTGTTGGTCAGGCGAATGCCCTTGACCAGGGTGCCGCGCTTGGCGGTGAAGCCGGCGCCCTTGACGTCCAGATCCTTGATCAGGGTGACTGAGTCCCCTTCCACCAGCACGGCGCCATTGGAGTCGACGGTCGGTACGCTGTCGTCATCGTCGCTGGTCACGCCGGCGTCTGCCCAGGCCTTGACTTCGTCTTCCATGTACATCATGTCCAGCATGTCCTGGGCCCAGAGCTCGCCCCGGGCGACGAGGGCCTTCAACTGGCGCCAGGCCATCACCTGCACCGCCGGCACCTGGCTCCACATGCTGTCACCCAGACAGCGCCAGTGGTTCACCTCCGTGGTGTCCGGCTGCTCCAGCTGGCCGCGGCAGGTGGCGCAGAGGACCACGCTGTGGTCGTCGTCACTGGCGGGGGAGTGCGGCACCGGGAAGGCAGTCAGCGCATGTTCTGCGCCACACAGCTCGCATTTGGCATTTGCACGGGCTTGCAGGATGGCATTGATGGTCATGATTGGGTTCCGTTTATAGGGGTAAAGCGGCTCGCCGTGGCGGGCTGCGCGAATGAGGGGGCGGAATATAGCACAAATCCCTGCTTTTTGTCAGGCTACCAGCGGCGCACAGGCGAGTGCTTTTTGACGGCAGATCGCTAGAATGAGCCTCCCTTTTTGCGCCAAAGGACAGGTTCACCGTGCTGGCCCACCGTTTTCGACAACTGGACTGCTTGCTCACCGCCGAGCGACGCTGGTGGCAATACCAGCCCTATCACCATTTGGGGATCGCCTTTGCCCGCGAGGCGCCAGCCCTTGCGAAGTGCCTGGCAGCCCTGACCCTTGACGAGATAGCGCACCTCGACGGGGACATGGATGCGCTCTGCACCCTGCTCGCCCCCTGGATCCCGGCGGGGGCCGAGTTGCAGGCCCTCGGCGAGCTTGCCCCTTTCGCCCCAGAGCCCGTCCAGTGCGCCAGGACCATGGCGATGTACATGCCGGGACGCAAGCAGGGGCAGATAGAGGCCTTCACCGGCTGCCTGCCCCCCCACCAAGGTCCCTATCTGGAGTGGTGCGCCGGCAAGGGGCATCTGGGGCGCCTGGTGTCGCTGCACCGTGGCGCGGAGATCCTGAGCCTGGAGTGGCAGGGGGCGCTCTGCGAGGAGGGGCGGCGGCTCGCCGCGCGCGACGGCGCCAACATGCGGTTCGTGGAGGCGGATGCCTTTGCCACCGAGTCCGGGGCCCTCATCGCCCCGCACCATCACGCCATGGCGCTCCATGCCTGCGGCGATCTGCACACCCATCTGCTGACGCGGGTGGCCGAGGGGCGTGCCCAGGGGGTGACCCTCTCCCCGTGTTGCTACCACCTCATCAGAGGAGAGCACTATGCGCCCCTCTCCCGGGCCGCCAGGGCCAGTGCCCTGCGCCTTGGCAAGAGCGATCTGAAGCTGCCGCTGCAGGAGACGGTGACCGGCGGCGCCCGCATCGCCCGGTTGCGGGAGCGGGAGGTGGTGTGGCGCCTCGCCTTTGACTGCCTGCAGCGCCAGGTGCGCGGGGTGGATGAGTACCTGCCGGTGCCCAACCTGCAAAAGAGCCTGCTGACCGGGGACTTCGAGGATTTCTGCCACTGGGCCGCCGAACGCAAGGGGATGGGCTTGCCCGCGGGGCTCGACTACGCCGCCTTGCTGGCACAGGGGGAGCGGCGCTTTGGCGATGTCGCCCGCATGGAGCTGGTGCGCCACCTGTTTCGCCGCCCCCTGGAAATCTGGCTGCTGCTCGATCGCGCCCTTTTCCTCGAGGAGCAGGGCTACCGGGTGGAGGTGGGCACCTTCTGCCCCAAACCCATGACCCCGCGCAACCTGCTGATCCGGGCGGTGCGCGCAGGGGGGATCTGAGCAAGCGTCCGCACAGGTCGGATGGCTGCGCCAACAAGGCCAGGGGCTGGATCCCCCTGCAAACGAGCGCCATCTGAGTGCAGGGAGGCGTGGCTCACAATTTCGCCAAATTCTTAATTCTTGTCGTGAATTTAGTTGCCAGGATGCCTATGCTCGCCCTGACATTTTCAAGACAAGGATGGTTACCCATGTTCATGCTCACGCGCACCGCCTGCCTGGTTGCCCTCGTCTGGGCACTGCCCGGCCAGAGCGCCATGACAATCCAGCCCGATCCCCAGAACAGCGGCGGCTATGTGATGGCGGCGGCGGATCTTGCCAGTGCGGCCCAGGCCAAGACCGCCAACCCCATGTACGGGATCTGGTCCCACGCCCTGGCCACCCGGCCCAATTCGGTGGTGGAGGCCATCGTAGCCCGCGCCCCCGGCAACCCGGACAACGTCAAGCGGGTCGAGCGGGTCTTCACCGAATCGGACTGGGAGTTCCTGACCCAGATGGCCGCCCCGGAGTACACCTACGAGCGCTTCCTGCGGGCGGTGGGCAAGTTCCCCGCCTTCTGCGGCGACTACACGGACGGGCGCAATGCGGACGCCATCTGCAAGAAGTCCATCATCACCGCCTTCGCCCACTTTGCCCAGGAGACCGGCGGCCACATTGCCAAGGAGAATGTCTCCGACAACCCCCTGGGGCTGGAAGAGTGGTGCACGTGCGGGAGATGGGCTGGTCTGAGGGGCAGACCGGCTACACCACGGGGTGTGGCCAGAGTGACTGGCAGAACCGGCGCTGGCCCTGCAGCACCGGTCAGGGCTATTTCGGTCGCGGCGCCAAGCAGCTCTCCTACCACTTCAACTACGGCGCCTTCTCCGAGGCCATGTTCGACGGCGACGCCTCTGTGCTCCTCAACAACCCCGGGCTGGTGGCGGACTCCTGGCTCAACCTCGCCTCCGCCATCTGGTTCTTCCTGACGCCCCAGGCTCCCAAACCCGCCATGCTGCACGTCATCGACCGGACCTGGGTGCCCTCCCAGCGTGAGCTGGCGGCGGGCATCGGCTACGGCTTTGGCACCACCATCAACATCATCAACGGTGGCATCGAGTGCGGCGAGCAGAACAAGAACAAGGGCCAGCCGGTCAACCGCATCCGCTACTGGGAGGGGCTCGCGGCCCACTACGGGATCCCGCTGCTGGCGGACGAGAAGAACACCTGCTGGCAGCAGACCCCCTATGGCAGCCTCAACCTCAACGGCGCCACCGACGTGCTCTACACCAACTGGGACGGCAACTGGAAATACTACCCGGACAGACCCGGCGGCTACTCCTTCGAGTGCGATCTGGTGGGGTACCAGACCGCCTATTCGGCCCTGGTGCCGGGGGATTACGAGAAGTGCGTGACCAACTTCTACGGCTCCCACGCCAGCTGGCCCAAGGTACGGGTGGTGGCCGCGCTGGATCCGGCCCCGGTCGACCCCGGCACGCCGCCGGTGGACGGGGTACCGGCCTGGGAGGCAAGCAAGGTCTACACCGCGGGCAACAAGGTGAGCCACAAGGGGGTCATCTATCAGGCCAAGTGGTGGACCCAGGGCAACGAGCCGGGCAAGGGGGATCCCTGGGCACCGGTAACCTGAGAGTCAGTACAAGCGCAAGCACTCCGGGGAGGCCGCGCGCCTCCCTTGTTGATCGCCGCGCTGGCTTGCTGCGCCTCTTTTGGCACTGATAGCCTGCGGATTCACACCGAGGGAGGATGACCATGAACATCGCCATTCATTTTGAAATTCCGGTACAGGATCTGGAGAGAGCCATCCGCTTCTATGAGGGGGTCTTCGAGACGGTGCTGGAGCGGGTGCAGATCGATGGCAACGAGATGGCGCTCTTTCCCCTGGAAAGTGGCACGGCGGGCTGCTCCGGCGCCCTGGCGAAGGGGGAGAGCTATGTGCCGAGCCTGGATGGCACCCGGATCTATCTGCGGGTGCCTGACATCGAGGGGACCATGGCCCGGGCACTGGCATCGGGCGGGGCCTGTCTCTATCCCGTCACCCGGGTCGGGGAGGGCCTCGGGGTGGCGGAGTGTCGGGATTGCGAGGGGAATCGCATCGCCTTGCAGGAGGGAACCTGACCATTATTTATCCGGTGCATGGGATATGTTGAGTCATTCACGCGATGAATAAAGAGGGGGATTTTCCCGCTCCGGGAGTCTCAGACCCGCGGTGAGGCCCCGGAATGGTCAGTTGCCGCCCCCCGGATCCCGTGCTACTTCATCTGGTGCGGCAAGAAGGCGAGCACCCGTTCGCCCGGTCTGTCGCCCCAACTCTCAGGAGGCATCATGGAAGGACATTGTCTGTGTGGCGGGATCACCGTGTCGAGCGGCGATCACAAGGAGGTCAACCTGTGTCACTGCGCCATGTGCCGGCGCTGGTCAGGGGGGCCCATGTTCGCGGTGCACGGGGGCAAGGGCGTACGGTTCACCGGGATGACCCCGGTGGCCTACCGCTCGTCGGAGTGGGCGGAGCGCGGATTCTGCCCCACCTGCGGCACCCATCTTTTCTACCATCTGTTGCCGACGGACGAGTACATCCTCTCCGCCGGCCTGTTTCAGGATCAGGGGTTCGAGCTCACCGGGCAGATCTTCATCGACGAGAAGCCCGACTTCTATGCCCTCAAGAACGACACCCCGACCCTGACCGGGCAGCAGGTGTTCGAGCAGTTCGCCCCCAAACCCTGAGCCTGTAATCACCCCGAGGAGAAGCCATCATGGATGAACAACCGAAGGTGAAGGGGCCTGCCTCCTATTTTCCCGCCATCGAGCAGAAATACGGCCACCCCATCGTCCACTGGCTGACCCTGCTGGCGGGGCGGGAGGAGCGCAAACACATGGCCCTGGTGGCCTGGCTCAAGGACGAACACGCCATGGGTCACGGCCATGCCAATGCCCTGGTGGCACACTTTTTGGCGCAGCCCGATGCGCCCGGCGTGGCATGACAGTGCCACAGTGCAAAACGTGCAGGAAAGCCAGAGGAGCAGAGAGATGAAGATAAGCGTCAGCGTCTGGGTTGCCAGGCCGATTGCCGATGTGTGGCGGGGCTGGAACACCCCCGCCAGCATCATGGCGTGGAACGCCGCTTCCCCGCAGTGGCACTGCCCCCAAAGCCGGGTGGACCTGCGGGTGGGTGGGCGTTTTTGCCACCACATGGCGGCGCGGGATGGCAGCACGGGGTTCGATTTCGAGGGGACCTTCACCGAGGTCACGGCGCCGACGGGGCTCGGCTACGTCATGGCCGATGGCCGCGAGGTGAGCGTGCGGTTCGTGGCAGAACAGGGGGGCACCCGGGTGGAGGAGCGGTTCGATGCCGAGTCCCTGCACAGCGGCGAACAGCAGCGGGCGGGGTGGCAGAGCATCCTGGATAACTTCAAGCGCCATATGGAGGCCGCCGGCTGACCCCTGCGGGGTGCCAATAAAAAAACCACCGCAAGCTGGCGGTGGTTTTTTTATGGCGTTCGTCCGGGGCAAGGCGGGGCAGGGGGTCACTCCGCGATGTCCAGCAGCACCAGGATGGCGCTCTCGCCCCCCCACTCCCGCGGCGCCTGGTGAAAGGCGCGCACAGCGGGGTGCTGGGCCAGCCAGCTCGGGATGCGCTGCTTGAGGATGTGCTTGCCGATGCCGTGCATCACCGAGGCGACGTGGATGTTCTCTTTTCGGCACAGGGTGAGCAGGGCCGCCAGCTCCTGCTTGGCCTGGTGCTGGTTCATGCCGTGCAGATCCAGATAAATCTCCGGCGGGTAGCTGCCGCGCTTGAGCTTTTTCAGCTCGAATTTTGACACGTCGTCGCGCACGTAACGGGTCGGCCCGTCCGCCTCGAGATGGGGCTGGTACTCGTCGCTGAAAAAGTAGTCAACCCCAAGCTTTTCGCGGCTCTCGCGCACTTCGCGTTTCTGCTTGACCGGGTTTGAGGAGGCCCTTATGGTATCTTGCTTAATTTTCCGGGTACCTTTGACAGCATCACGAAACAGCAGGCTTTCCTCGTCTGTGAGTGAGGGCGTATTTTTCATCAGGTACTCGTCTTGCTCGCTGTATAAAATTCTCGGGCCGGATATTACTCGACTTGGAGGTGGATTTGGACAAGATATTTATCGATGAGGTGGTTGCCGAAATGCACACCATCCAGGACATGTTGCGCTGGGCCATGAGTCGTTTCAACGACGCCGGGATCTTCTACGGACATGGTACCGACAACGCCTGGGATGAGGCCGTGCAACTGGTGCTGCCCGCGTTACATCTGCCGCCGGACGTGGATCCGGGCATGCGCCACTCCCGCCTGACCACCAGCGAGCGCCACCGCATCGCCGAGCTCATCATCCGCCGCGTGCAGGAGCGCATTCCGGCGCCTTACCTGACCAACAAGGCCTGGTATGCGGGCTGGGAATTCTACGTGGACGAACGGGTGCTCATTCCGCGCTCCCCCATCGCCGAGATGGTGGCCAACCGCTTCGCCCCCTTCCTGAAAGACGAACCGACCCGGATCATGGACTTGTGCACCGGCTCCGGCTGCATCGCCATCATCATGGCCCACGAGTTCCCCCATGCGGAAGTGGATGCCATCGACATCAGCGTCGATGCCCTCAACGTGGCCGAGCGCAACATCAACGATCACGGACTGGAGCAGCAGGTTATCCCCATTCGCTCCGATCTGTTCCGGGATCTGCCGGCCGGTGACAAGTACGATCTCATCGTCTCCAACCCGCCCTATGTTGACTCCGAGGACATGTCGGATCTGCCGGAGGAGTTTCGCCACGAGCCGGAGCTGGCCCTGGCGTCGGGCTCCGACGGCCTCAAGCTCACCAAACGTCTGCTGGCCAATGCCGCCGACTTCCTGAAAGAGGATGGCGTGCTGGTGGTCGAAGTGGGCAACAGCATGATCCACCTGGAAGCCCAGTTCCCCGAGGTGCCCTTCACCTGGGTCGAGTTCGAAAACGGCGGCCACGGCGTCTTTGTGATGACCCGCGCAGAGCTCGAGCAGCACCAGGCCCATTTCGCCATTTACAAGAACTAAGCAGCAAGGAGCATTCATGGCAGGGAACAGTTTCGGCCAACTCTTTCGGGTCACCACTTTCGGCGAGAGCCACGGTCTGGCGCTGGGCGCCGTGGTCGACGGCTGCCCGCCGGGGCTGGAGATAAGCGAAGACGATTTGCAGGGGGATCTGGACAGGCGCAAGCCCGGCACCTCCCGCTACACCACTCAGCGCCGCGAGGCGGACGAGGTGAAGATCCTCTCCGGGGTGTTCGAGGGCAAGACCACGGGCACCTCCATCGGGCTGCTCATCGAGAACACCGATCAGCGCTCCAAGGACTACTCCGAGATCAAGGATCTGTTCCGTCCGGGTCACGCCGACTACACCTATCACCAGAAGTACGGCCAGCGTGACTACCGTGGCGGCGGCCGCTCCTCGGCCCGCGAGACCGCCATGCGGGTCGCGGCGGGGGCCATCGCCAAGAAGTACCTGAAACAGGTGCACGGCATCGAGATCGTGGGTTTTCTCTCCCAGCTCGGCCCCATCAAGGCGGAAGGGTTCGACGAGAGCCAGATCGAGCAGAACCCCTTCTTCTTCCCCGATGCGGGCAAGCTGGAGGCGCTGGATGAATACATGCGTGCCCTCAAGAAAGAGGGCAACAGCGTGGGGGCCAAGGTGTGTGTCGTGGCACGCAATGTGCCGGTGGGCCTGGGGGAGCCGGTGTTCGACCGCCTCGACGCCGACATCGCCCACGCCATGATGGGCATCAACGCGGTGAAGGGGGTGGAGATCGGTGACGGCTTCGCGGTGGTGGAGCAAAAAGGCTCCGAGCATCGGGACGAGATGACTCCGGCCGGCTTTGCCAGCAATCATGCGGGGGGCATCCTGGGGGGCATTTCGTCGGGTCAGGAGATCGTGGTGAGCATGGCCCTCAAGCCTACCTCCAGCATCACGGTGCCGGGCAAGACCATCACCACCAGCGGTGAGGCCACCGAGATGATCACCAAGGGTCGTCACGACCCCTGCGTCGGCATCCGTGCCGTGCCCATCGCCGAGGCCATGCTGGCCCTGGTGCTGATGGATCACCTGCTGCGCCACCGCGCCCAGAACCAGGGCGTGCACACCCAGACCCCGCAACTGCGCTGATCATGCTGCAGGCAGGGTGAGTGATCACCAAAAACCACAAGGCGACCCCAGGGTCGCCTTTTTCATGGTTTTTTGCCGGCGTCGGCGTCAGGGGGCCGATGGCGTCGAGAGCGATGACAGCCGGGTTGCGTCCAGGCGGCAGCGGGGCGGCGCAAAGGCGGGATCCGGTGAGGGCAGGGCGGCGATGGCGGAATCGATGCGGGCGAGCGCGTCCTCGTTCACGGCCTCTTTGGCAAACATCAGGCGCACCGGCTGCTGGTGCAAGAGCACCTGACACTGGATGGCATCGCTCGCCCCGAGCTGGCCGAGCCGGTAGCGGGCGTACTGCCACTCCATGATGACGCCGTCGAGGCGGCGCGCCAGCAAGAGGGTGAGCAGCCTGTCATCGCTGTTGTATTCGCTCGCCTGCCCGAGGGCGGGGCACTCCTCGCTCATCGGCAGGGGGCGGGTGCCTCGCAGCTTGCCAAGGCGCAGCCCCTTGGCCTGGCACAGGGTTGCCAGCTCCGTGATCTCTCGCCAGCCCTCGGGCTCCCCGGCCTGCGGGCGCTGGCTCAGCAGCACGAAGCTGGCGCGCCGATAGGGGGCGGAGAAGCGGGCGAACCGCTCCCGCTCGGGGGTTTTCAGGGCGCCCATGGCCACGTCCAGCTGCTGGCGCTCCATGAGGTAGAGGGCCCGGGCCCAGGGGAGGTTGCGAAAGGCGGGCTCCACGCCTGCCTTGCCCAGGATCTGGCGGGTCAGGGTCACGTCCAGTCCACCGAGGGTACCGTCGGCAGCGATTTGGCTGAAAGGGGGCCAGTGGCTCCAGGCCACCGACAGGGTCTCCCTGGCGGCGAGGGGCTGGGCGAAGAGCAGGGGCAGGACGAGGCCCAGCATGCGCCGGGCGGTGGGGGTGAACTTCCGTTTCAATCAAAACCTCCTGTTCCGTGTATCGCGCCGTCCCCGGCAGGCTGCGCAGGGGCATTGATACATACGGCGATTCGGGCCATTTTGTCCTGCCTTCGTCCCTATTTCCAGCCGTGCTGGGAGGCGCATCACATTTTCCTCGTCTAAGTGCGCCAACTCCGTTAGACTGCGCCTCTATTCTTTCCCCTTTGCTCTGCTCCCCGGGGAAATCGTTGTTTTCTCTATAGGCCCGGATCCTGTGAGATGGCATCGGCTCAGCAGAGGAGCCCCACCACGATCTTTGGCGCCCCTATCCCTAGCAGGTAACTATGAGTTTTACTTCCCTCGGTCTGGCCGAACCCTTGTTGCGTGCCGTTGCCGAGCAAGGCTACGACACCCCGTCTCCCATCCAGCAACAAGCGATCCCGGCGGTACTGGCTGGCCGTGATCTGATGGCCGCCGCCCAGACCGGGACCGGCAAGACCGCAGGTTTCACCCTGCCGATGCTGCAGCGTCTGACTGAAAGCAAGCGCAAGGTCTCCCCGAATCGCATCCGTGCCCTGGTGCTGACCCCGACCCGCGAGCTGGCCGCCCAGGTGGGCGAGAGCGTGCGCAACTACGGCAAACACCTGCCGATCCGCAGCCACGTGGTATTTGGCGGCGTGAGCATCAACCCCCAGATGATGGCGACCCGCCGTGGTCTGGACGTGCTGGTGGCCTGCCCGGGCCGCCTGATGGATCTCTACAACCAGAACGCCGTCAAGTTCGATGAAGTGGAGATCCTGGTACTGGACGAAGCGGATCGCATGCTCGACATGGGCTTTATCCGCGACATCCGCCGCATCCTGGCCCTGCTGCCGAAGAAGCGCCAGAACCTGCTCTTCTCCGCCACCTTCGCCGACGAAATTCGCGAGCTGGCCACCGGTCTGCTGGACAACCCGGCGGTGATCGAAGTGACCCCGCGCAACAGCACCGCCGAGCGCATCGAGCAGCTGGTACACCCCTGCGACAAGGCCAACAAGATTGCCCTGCTGAGTCACCTGGTCACCAGCAACGACTGGCAGCAGGTGCTGGTGTTCACCCGTACCAAGCACATGGCCAACCGCGTTGCCGAGACCCTCGACAAGAACGGCGTCAGCGCCGCCGCCATCCACGGCAACAAGAGCCAGGGTGCCCGTACCCGCGCCCTTGCCGGTTTCAAGGATGGCAGCGTCAAGGTGCTGGTGGCGACCGACATCGCCGCCCGTGGCCTGGACATCGACAAACTGCCCCAGGTGGTCAACTTCGAGCTGCCGAACGTGGCGGAAGATTACGTGCACCGTATCGGCCGTACCGGCCGTGCTGGCGCCGCTGGTCACGCCATCTCCCTGGTGGCCGCCGATGAGGGCAAGCTCATCAAGGCCATCGAGCGGCTGACCAAGCAGAACATTCCGTGCGAGCAGGTGGCCGGTTTTGAAGCCTCCCGCGAGACCCTCGACAACATCGCCCGTGGCATCGGCGCGCCGCTTCGCAAAGAGCCGCGGGATCCGAGCGAGCAGCGCCGTGCGCCGCGTCCGCAAGGTCAGGGCCAGCGTCAGGGTGCCGGTCGTTCTGCCAACGGTGGCAATGGCGGCGGTAACCGCTCCGGCAACGGTGGCAAGCCCAAGCCCCAGGGCGGTCAGCGTCCGGAAGGCGGCGCCGCCAAACCGGCCCAGGCCCGTCGTCCGCGCCGCGCCAGCCACAACCAGTAAGCGGTCAGGGAGCCAGGCTCCCCCACTGTTCGGTTGATACAAAAAGCCCCGCCAATCTGGCGGGGCTTTTTTGTCCTGGTAGACGCTATTCACCGTAGAGGCGGATCTCCAGCACATGGGTGATGGCCTCGCCGCTCCAGTGGTACTCCAGATGACGGGCGTGGTCCACCCGGCTGACCAGACGGGGGCGATAGAGCACGTGGCAGCCGTGACCGGGGTGGCGCACCGAGCGGTAGTGGATGCCGTCCGCCCCGGCAACCTTCTGCTCCCGGGCGAAGGCCTGGGCGGGGCCGTAATCGGTGGCGTGATAGAGGGGGCCTGGCAGAAACGCCGGGCCCGTGATGTCGATGAGGCTGGCGCTGAACTGCGCCTGGATCACTCGCATCTGCACCTTCTGGGCCGGCTCCCGGGTGTACCCGAAGATCCGCTCCCTGTGGTAGACCGTCTCCTTGATGCCGGTGTCGAGGGAGGGGGCACAATAGTAGCCGCCAAAGTCCCCCGTGGTGAAACGGCCACCCTCGGGATTGAGGTGGGTGAAGGCGGCCATCACATAGCTGCCGCCGGGCAGCCCCACCAGCCAGTCTTCCCTGGGCACCCGCATCAGCTCGCCCGCCTCTTCCCTCAGCCTGTCGTTGGTCAGGGCCTCGACGGCCCAGACCGCCTCCAGCTCGTCGGCGGTAGCGACGTCTTCATAGAGGCAGATGGGGGGAAAGCGGCTCGGGATGATGCGATAGGCGCAGGCATTGTGGAAGGTGCGCAAGGGCGGGGAGGACATCAGGCCATCTCCCCGCGCCAGGCGTGCAGCCGGGTGGCCACTTCGTAGAGATCGGCCACCCGCCCACCCTGCATGACCTCCATGGCGCTGCGCCCGGCGAAGAAGGGGTGGCTGTTGGGTTTGCGCACCCAGCCATAGATGCTCTCATCCAGGCTGAACAGCAGCCGCAGGCTCTTGTGGATGTTGAGCAGATAGCTCATCCGCTCCTGGAGATCGGCGCTCAGCCGAATACCGCCGCTAGCCTCCTTGTACTTGTTCAGGGTGGAGCGGGAGGTAATGCCAAGCAGCCTGAGCTGTTCATCCGTGCTGCACTGCCATTTGTCCAGGATGCGAAACACCACGGGCAGGGCCTTGCTGGGATCGACGGCGGGCTGTTGCCGGGGAAGAGATGCGGTGGCGGCCATGTTGCCTCCCGGGTTGGCGTGCCAGACGGGCACGGGATCGTGGGTTGTCTGCTAAGCAGTGTAGGGCAGGGGCGCAGTCATGTACATATCTATACATGGTTGTACTCAAATGTTCATTGTTGGATGAGCTTCGCGAGGAGGGGCGCGGGTCGGCCAAGTGAGCCCGTGCCAATGAAACGCCCCGCCAACTGGGTTGGCGGGGCGTGTCTCTTTGCGGCGTTTCTGCTTGTCGGGTCGGGGAGATCAGAGGGCGGGCAGCAGCCCCATGCTGACGCTGACCTGCACCCCGACGATCAGTACCCCCATGGCACCGGCCAGACCCAGGGCCAGTACGCCGCCCGGGACGCGGTAGTGGTTTGCCTCGGCCTGCTTGCGGCTCTGCCACACCAAGGCCACTGGCAGCAGCACCGCCAGCACCACCAGCGCAATGGCGGCGTAACCGAGCGCCATGATGAAGCCTTGCGGGAAGTAGAGGGCGAACAGCAGGGGCGGCACGAAGGTGATGAGGCCGGTCTGGGTGCGGCCCTGCCAGTTGTCCTTGCGACGGGTCACCTTGGCCATGAAGTCGAACAGTCCCAGGGTCACCCCGAGGAAGGAGGTGGCGAGCGCGAGATCCGCAAACAGATGCATCGCCTGGTTGAAGGCGGGCCAGCTCACCAGGCCGCCGACGTTGGCCAGCAGGCTGTCCAGGGCGCCGCCGGTCTGGATCAGGGATTGCTGGCCCAGCAGCCCCAGGATGGCGACCTGCCACAGCACGTAGAGCACGAGCGGCAAGGCGGAGCCCCACACGAAGACCCGGCGCAACTGCCTGGGGTTGTCCCCGAGGTAGAGCATGACGCTCGGGATGGAGCCGTGGAAGCCGAAGGAGGTGAAGATGACCGGCAGGCCCGCCAGCAGCAGGCCTTCCCCGAGGGGCATGGAGAGCAGGTGCTGCCCCTGAGCGCGGGGCAGCAGCAGCGCCAGCACCGCCACCATGATCACCAGCTTCACGGTGAACATCAGGCGGTTGAGGTAATCCACCTGCCTGGTGCCGACGCACACCATGCCGCCAAACAGCAGGGTAAAGACCCAGGCCGCCTGCTCCTGGCCGAGGGGCAGGCCGGCATCGGCCAGTGCCTGGGTCAGCAGACTGCTGCCGCCGCTGATGTAGGCGGAGGCCAGGGCGTAGAACAGCATCAGGATGCAGAAGGAGGCGATGCCCTTGCCCCAGGGGCCGAGCAGGTGATCCGCCAACTGGTGCAGGTACCACTTGCCGGTGCTGAGGCTGGCTTCCACCTGCAGCATGGCGGTGAAGGCCATCAGGGCCCAGAGGCCGATCATCAGCATCAGGGTGGCGGGGCCGCCCAGGGACGAGGAGGCCAGCGGCAGGGCCAGCATGCCGGCGCCTATGGTGGTGCCGGCAATCAACAGGGTACAACCCAGGGTCTTGGTATTCATGTCATCCATCCGAAAGTGAGGGGCGCTGTTGCAAACAAGAGAGAGCCAGTTGGCTGTGTCGGGAGACGCCTCCGGGGAAAAGCCGGAGGCTAGCAATATCGGAGTGGAGACATCGTTACGAACAGCCGCAGGTTGTAAAACAGGGTTGCCACGTTAGCCGATTAAAATATCGAAAACAAGCGGGAGTGAGCGAAGGTTCTACTGTGAAAGGCGCTTGTGTGGAAATAAATGATGACAGTTGTCTGGAGTGGATGGCGTAAAAACACGCAAAGGCGACCGTGGTCGCCTTCGGCACGTCCGTTTCGCGTCAGCGGCGGCGTTTGAGGGTACGGCTCACATAGTGCAGGCCGCTCTGGTAGTCGCCATTGACCGCCTTGAGGGCCAGCGTCAGGGCCTGGCTTGCCAGGGCGTCGTGCTGCTGGGGCAGGGAGTTGATGCCAAAGGGGAGGAAATCGAGCAGGCGGTCATCCCCGAAGGTAGCCATGGCGAGCTGGCTCATGTCGGCCTCCTGCTCCAGCAGGTAGTCGAGCACCCCCTCCATCAGGATGTAGGAGGTGGTGATCAGCGCCTCGGGCAGTTGGCCGAGCTGCTGATGGAGCGTCTTGATCAGGCGATACCCTTCGGTGCGCGAGAAGTGGGCCCCTTCACACAGGTGGCGGGTCGCACTGTGACTGGCAATCGCCTGTTCGAAGCCCGCTTTTCGCTCCTGGCTGATCGTCAGTTCCGGCAGTGCAGTGATCAAGGCGATATGACCGATGGCCGGGGTGAGCAGGGAGGCGGTGAGGTCCAGGCTCGCCTTCTGGTTTTCACTCGCCACGGTGACGAAGTGCTCGGTGGCCATGGCACGGTCGATGGCGAGGATCTGCACGCCCCGGGACTGCTGCTCTAGGTAGAAGGGATCCGCCGGGGGGAGGCAGCTTGCCACCAGGAGCGCGTCCACATGGCGGCTCACCAGCATCCGGGCCAGCTCCTTTTCGGTGTCCGGATCGTCCTCCGAGCAGACGATGAGCAACTGATATCCCTGGGTGCGGGCCCCTTGCTCCAGGCGCTTGGCGAGCTTGGCGTAACTGGCGTTTTCGAGGTCGGGCAGGATGAAGCCGAGGGTGCGGGTCTGGCCGCCGCGCAGGGAGGCGGCGCGGCTGTCCGGCTGATAGTTGTGGGCATGGACCACGGCCATCACCTTGTCGCGGGTTGCCTGGCTGATGCGGTATTGATCGGCCTTGCCATTGATCACATAGCTGGCGGTGGTGCGAGAGACACCGGCCAGCGCGGCGATTTCATCCAGTTTCATCATGTTGGCTCTGTTTGAGTTGCAAGGCCCGCGCCGGTTCCTGGTTGGGGCGCCGAAAAGTGTGCGCGGGATCATATCATTGAAACGTACTTTCTGCGGGATCTTGAACAATGCGCTGAAACGATTCAGTCTGAGTGTAAGTGAAACGATTCAGCTTGTCAGTAACGGATGATTATCTGCACTTGGAAATGGGTTCCGGCTCACCAAAGCGAGAGATCACCGTCTATTGTCAGCAGGCAAGTTACCCGAAAATCGAGTTGAGTTGCGCCGGTACGCCGCGAGGCGAAGCCGGACCTGATGGAGAATCTCTATGTTGAAGTTGGCGCGACAGCAAATCCTGTTGGGACAATCGGTGACGACCAAGGCGGACGCCATCGCCCTGCTGGCAAGCAAACTGACCGACGCCGGTCTGGTTGAAGCAGGTTACGTGGACGGCATGCTGGCGCGGGAAGCGCAGCACGCCACCTATCTTGGCAGCGGTATCGCCATTCCCCACGGCACCACGGACACCCGTCATCTGGTGAAGAGCACCGGTGTCATGGTGGCCCAGTTCCCCCACGGCATCGAGTGGGACGAGGGGCAGATTGCCTACGTCGCCATCGGCATCGCCGCCAAGTCCGACGAGCACCTGGGGATCTTGCGCCAGCTCACCCACGTGCTGGGTGACGAGCAGGCCGCAGCCCAGCTCAAGGGGGCGACCGACGAAGAGACCATCATCAATATCCTGACTGGCGCGACTGCCGCCAAAGAGGTGCAATACCTGACCCTGGCGGACTTCCCGGCCGACGACCAGGACCAGTTGCTGCTGGGGGCTGCGGCCCGCGCCAAATCCGCAGGCTGGGGAGACGCCGCCATGGTGAGCGCCCTCCTGGCCAGCCAGCCTGTTCACCTGGGGGAGGGCATCTGGCTGGCCCGTGCGCAAGCGGCCCAGACCGGTTGGGTGCTGGCCACCCCGAGCACCCCGCTGAACGTCGGTGAATTGCCGGTCAGCGCCCTGCTACTGCTGTGTGCCGCAGATAGCGGCCATCTGCCGCAACTCGAGAATCTGGCCAAGCTGGCCGCAGCCGGCCAGTTGGCCACCCTTTCTGGCAGCGACGGTCTGGCCATGTTGCAGGCGGGTCCGGCGAGCGGGCTGTCCGAGACCTTCACCATCATCAACCCCCACGGTCTGCATGCCCGTCCGGGCGCCATGCTGGTCAAGGTGGCCAAGGAGTATGAATCCGACATCCGCGTCGCCAACCTCGATGGCAGCGGTGAAGCCGTCTCTGCCAAGAGCCTGATGAAGGTGATCGGGCTTGGGGTCAAGTGCGGTCATCGTCTGGCGTTTCGCGCCGAAGGAGCGGATGCCGAAGCAGCCCTCAAGGGCATTGGCGAAGCCATTGCCGCCGGCTTGGGCGAGGGGGCGCACTGATGGACATCGTCACCATCACCCTTAATCCCGCGCTCGATCTCACCACCCGTCTGGAGGCCATGCACCCTGGCGAGGTCAATCTGGTGAGCGAGGCCAACTTGCGCGCCGCGGGCAAGGGGATCAACGTCGCCATGGTCTTGAAAGATCTCGGCCGTGACGTAGGCCTGACCGGCTGGCTCGGCGAGGGTAACCAGCAGAGCTTCGTCTCCCTGTTCGAGGAGCGTGCCCTTGCCGATCACTTCGTGCGCGTGGCGGGCGACACCCGGATCAACGTCAAGATCTCCGAACAATCCGGCCGGGTGACCGATCTCAATCTGCCGGGACTCGCGGTGCAGGAAGGCGATGTCAGCGCCCTGGAAGCGGCGCTGGAGCGACTGGCACCCCACACTGACTGGTTCGTGCTGGCGGGCAGCCTGCCCAAAGGGGTGGCCCCCGATTACTGCGGCCATCTGATCCGTCTGCTCAAGGCCAAGGGCAAGCAGGTGATCTTCGATTGCAGCGGCGCGGCGTTGAGCGAAGGGATCAAGGCGGCGCCGACCCTGGTCAAACCCAACCTGGAAGAGCTGAGCCAGTGGGCGGGTCGCCCCGTGAAGACCCTGAGCGAGCAGGCCGAGTGCGCCCGCGCGCTGCAGGCCAGCGGGATCCCCAACGTGGTGATCTCCAATGGTGCCGACGGCCTCATCTGGTTTGCACCGGATGCCACCTGGCAGGCGATTCCGCCGCGCATGGAGGTGGTCAGCACCGTGGGTGCCGGCGACTCCCTGGTGGCGGGCCTGGTCCATGGCATGAGCCTGGACTGGACGCCGGAGCAGACCCTGCGGCTGGCCACCGCCGTCTCGGCACTGGCGGTGAGCCAGGTCGCGGTCGGCTTCAACGATATCAATGTGCTCAAACCGTTACTCGAGCAGGTGCGCGTACAGCGTCTGGATGATCTGGCACCGACTCAACCCCAACCCCATTTGATGGCTAACTCAGGAGATGCCCAATGAAAGCAATTCTGGTTACGGCTTGCCCGGCGGGCATTGCCACCAGCTTTCTCGCTGCAAAACGGATAGAACAGCAGGCCAAACTGGCTGGCTGGGAGCTCACCCTCGACGTCGACTCCAGCGTGCAGCCCCGTCAGGTTCCCTCGAAAGAGCTGATTGCCGCCGCCGACCTGGTGCTGGTCGTTGCCAGCGCACCGGTGGATCTGGCCGCCTATGATGGCAAGTCGCTCTATCGGGGCGACATGGATCTGGCGCTCCAGGATCCCGCTGCCCTGCTGGACGCCGCGCGAAGCGGTGCCAGCGTCTATCGCCATGAGGCGACGCCTGTGGTTGCCAAACCGGCCAGCGGTGCCAAGCGCATCGTGGCGGTGACGGCCTGCCCGACCGGGGTGGCCCACACCTTCATGTCGGCCGAGGCCCTGGAGACCATGGCCAAGCAGCTGGGTCACCAGATCCGCGTCGAGACCCAGGGATCGGTCGGTGCCCAGAATGCCTTGACGGCGGACGAGATTGCCGCCGCCGATCTGGTGTTCCTCGCCACTGACATCGAGGTGGACATGGCGCGCTTTGACGGCAAGCCGGTCTATCGCACCAGCACGGGGGCTGCCCTGAAGAAAACCCGGGCCGAGCTCGACAAGGCCTGGACCGAGGCGAAGGTCTATCGCCACAGCGGCGCGGCTGCGGTCAAGAAAGAGGAAAAGGCGGGCCCCTACAAGCACCTGCTGACCGGTGTCTCCTTCATGCTGCCCATGGTGGTAGCGGGGGGCCTTATCATCGCGCTCTCCTTCATCTTCGGCATTGAAGCGTTCAAGGAAGAGGGGACGCTGGCCGCGGCCCTGATGAAGATCGGTGGCGGCTCCGCCTTCGCCCTGATGATCCCGGTGCTGGCAGGCTACATCGCCTACTCCATCGCCGACCGTCCGGGTCTGGCGCCCGGCATGATCGCCGGTATGCTGGCAAGCTCGCTCGGCGCCGGTTTCCTTGGCGGCATCGTCGGCGGCTTCCTCGCCGGTTACAGCGCCAAGTTCCTGAGCGACAAGGTGCGCCTGCCGGTCACCCTGGAAGCCCTCAAGCCCATCCTCATCATTCCGCTCTTTGCCAGCCTGTTCACCGGTCTGGTGATGATCTACGTGGTGGGTGGCCCGGTGGCGGGCATCATGAATGCCATGACCGAGTTCCTCAACAACATGGGCTCTGCCAACGCCGTGCTGCTGGGTGTCATCATCGGCGCCATGATGTGCTTCGACATGGGTGGCCCGGTCAACAAGGCGGCTTATGCCTTCGGTGTCGGCCTGCTCGCCTCCAAGACCTATGCCCCCATGGCAGCGGTCATGGCCGCCGGCATGGTGCCTGCACTGGGGATGGGGATCGCGACCTTCCTGGCCAGCAGAAAGTTCATCAAGGCGGAGCAGGAGGCGGGCAAGGCCTCCTTCGTGCTGGGTCTGTGCTTCATCTCCGAGGGGGCCATCCCGTTTGCCGCCAAGGACCCCATGCGCGTCATCCCGGCCTGCATGGCGGGCGGTGCCCTGACCGGTGCGCTCTCCATGCTGTTCGGCTGCGAGCTGGTGGCACCCCACGGTGGTCTGTTCGTGCTCTTCATCCCGAACGCCATCAGCCATGTGATGATGTACATCCTGGCGATCGCGGCCGGTTCTCTGGTGACCGGGGTGGCTTACGCCATGCTCAAGTGTGGCGAGGAGCAGGCCAAGCTGGCGACCGCCTGAGGGCGTCACGGCGTGACACACTCTTCATGACAAGGCGGCCCTGGGGCCGCCTTTCTTGTTGGGGGGAGGGGCAACGTGGGATTTAAAAATCCCAGCCTGGCGGGGGCGGCGGATCGGCCGCCTCTTCGGCCTGCGCCTTGCGGCGAGCGGCCTCGACCCTGGCCTTGCGGTTGCGGCACAGGCGCATCACCTCCTGCTGCTGGGCAGGGGTCATGGCAAGCCAGTTGAAACGCTCCTCGCGGCTTCGCAGGCATCCCTTGCAATACCCCTTGTTGTTCAGTTCGCAGACCCCGACACAGGGGCTCTGGAGCGGGAAGATTTCGAGCTGTTCCATCCATGACCTCTCACACCTTGTCACCTTGTTATAACCCAGAAGATCACGGCAGGAGAAATCCGTCGTCAGGGGCGTGAAGGCGTTTGCTTTCCCCGGGCAATTTTGGCATCTTCCCCGCCGTGCAAGACACTCGGTGTTATATGAGGACATATGAATAGACATGCGTACTGGTTGGCCGCCGCCGTGGTGGGGCTGGCCGGTTGTGCGGGCAACCCTGAACCGGTCAAGGTGCCCCAGAAGAAGGCGGAATCCGGATGTTTTCTGAACTGCGAGATCCCTGTGAATCTGGGCAAGCAGTATCTGGATGGTGCCCTGCCGGGGGATCTGGTGCGGGTAGAGCGGGTCAACAGCCGCGCCCGCGCCGATTACAGCAAGTTCGGTCCCCAGAGCCGGATGGTGATGGAACGCTCCGGCCGCATGGCGAGCCGCTATGGGGAGCTCTACCGTCAGCTCTCACGCTGGGTCGCCAATGGGGGCAATCCCGCCCATATCACCCAGTACGGCATCAGCCTGGCGCAGCTTGGCGGTGCCGACCGCATGGGCAACGTGCTCTTCACCGGCTACTACTCGCCGGTGCTGGAGGTGCGCCATCGCCCGGACGCCCAGTACAAGTATCCCATCTATGCCATGCCCAACTGCGGCGGTCGCTGCCCGAGCCGGGCCGAGATCCACCGGGGGGCGTTGGCCAACCGGGGGTTGGAGCTGGGCTACAGCAAGTCCCTCATCGACAACTTCCTGATGGACGTGCAGGGTTCCGGCTTCGTTCACTACGGCGATGACGACCGGCTGCAGTACCTCGGCTACAGCGGCAAGAACGGCCACGGCTATGTCAGCATTGGCCGGGTGCTCATCGACCGTGGCGAAGTGCCCAAGGAGCAGATGTCCATGAAGGCCATCAAGGAGTGGGCCAACCGTCAGCCGGAAGAGAGCGTGAAGGAGCTGGTGGAGCAGAACCCCTCCTATGTCTTCTTCGAGCGCCGTCCCACCAATGACGTGGTGGGGGCTGCCGGCATTCCGCTCTTGCCCATGGCGGCGGTGGCTGCCGACAAGACTCTGCTGCCCATGGGCACCCCCATCCTCGCGGAAGTGCCGCTGCTGGACAAAGAGGGCAACTGGACCGGCAAGCACCAGCTGCGCCTGCTGATTGCGCTGGATGTGGGGGGCGCGGTGAAGAAGGGGCACCTCGATCTCTACCACGGTATGGGGGAGAAAGCCGGTGTCGCGGCCGGTCACTACAAGCATTTTGGCCGGGTCTGGAAGCTGGGTCTGCACCACGGGCCGACTGCCGCCCCCTGGTTGTAACCCCCCCGGGTTGTAATGTAAGAGGGGCCATGGCCCCTCATTTCCCTCAAGAGACGGGACATTCCCATGAAAAAAGCCGCCGGAGCAATCCGGCGGCTTTTTGTTTGCGGGGCAGATCTGGCGATAAGGGCCGTCAGCCCTTTCGGATATCGAGCTTGATGGCGCCCACCGGCTGACAGCAGCAGGGGAGGCACTCCCCCTGGGAGACAAAGGCGAGCGGGACGGCGGCGTAGTGCACCTTGCCCGCCAGCAGCGGGGTGCGGCAGGCGCCGCAATAGCCGCTGCGGCACTGGAACTCCACGTGATGGCCGTGGCGCTCCAGGGTCTCCAGCACGCTTTCGCCGGGATGGGGGTGCAGTACACCGTCCAGGGTCTGTACCTGGGGGGCTTGCCCTTCCGGCGCCGTGGTGGCGGTATGCTGGGGCGCGTTCAGGGTGGCGGTGGCGTCACTCACGGACGTCGCTCTCCCGCATCATGGGCTGCCAGCAGAGGTCGCCTTGCATCACAGCTCGAAGTCACCGAGATCGTCGGCGTGCACTTCACTGTCGATCTGACCCACCAGATAGGAGCTTACTTCCACTTCCTGGGGCGCCACCTGCACGTTGTCGGAGGAGAGCCAGGTGTTGATCCAGGGGATGGGGTTCTGCTTGGTGCCGGCAAAGGCCGGTTGCAGGCCGACGGCCGCCATGCGCAGGTTGGTGATGTATTCCACGTACTGGCAGAGGATGTCCTTGTTCAGGCCGATCATGGAGCCGTCCTGGAACAGGTACTCGGCCCACTCCTTCTCCTGCAGGGCCGCTTCCTTGAACAGCTCGAAGCAGGCCTGCTCGCACTCGACGGCGATCTCCGCCATGTCGGGGTCGTCGTTGCCGCTGCGCATCAGGTTCAGCATGTGCTGGGTGCCGGTCAGGTGCAGCGCTTCGTCACGGGCGATCATCTTGATGATCTTGGCGTTGCCCTCCATCAGCTCGCGCTCGGCGAAGGCAAAGGAGCAGGCGAAGCTCACGTAGAAGCGGATGGCTTCGAGGGCGTTGACGCTCATCAGGCACAGGTAGAGCTTCTTCTTGAGCTCCCGCAGGCTGATGGTGACTTCGCGATCCCCGATCCGGTGAGTCCCCTCACCGTGCAGGTGATAGACGGAGGTGGCCTCGATGAGATCGTCATAGAAGTGGCTGATGGAGCCGGCGCGCTTCAAGATCTGCTCGTTGGTCACGATGTCGTCGAACACCTGGCCCGGGTTGTTGACGATGTTGCGGATGATGTGGGTGTAGGAGCGAGAGTGGATGGTCTCGGAGAAGGCCCAGGTCTCGATCCAGGTCTCCAGCTCCGGGATGGAGACCAGGGGCAGCAGGGCAACGTTGGGGCTGCGGCCCTGAATGGAATCCAGCAGGGTCTGGTACTTCAGGTTGGAGATGAAGATGTGCTGCTCGTGGGGCGGCAGAGCCTGGAAGTCGATGCGGTCGTGGGAGACATCCACCTCTTCCGGGCGCCAGAAGAAGGAGAGCTGCTTCTCGATCAGCCGCTCGAAGATGTCGTGCTTTTGCTGATCATAACGGGCCACGTTGACCGACTGGCCGAAGAACATCGGCTCCTTGAGCTGATCGTTTTGGGTCTGGCAAAAAGTAGAGTAAGCCATGGTTCGAATGCCGTGAAATAGGGAAAACAGGAGGGCGGGAGCTTGATGCTCCCGCCCGGTTTATCAGTGCGTTTCGCGGTTAGATCTTGCAAGCCCCGCCAGCGCAGCCGTCATCTTGCAGATCGGTCTGGGTGTCGTCGGCACCATCACGGGTGTTGTGATAGTAGAGGGTCTTGAGACCGTATTTGTAGGCGGTCAGCAAGTCTTTGAGCAACTGCTTCATCGGCACCTTGTTGCCTTCGAAGCGGGCCGGGTCGTAGTTGGTGTTGGCGGAGATCGCCTGATCCACGAACTTCTGCATGATGCCGACCAGCTGCAGGTAACCGTCGACGCTCGGCTGTTTCCACAGCAGTTCGTACTGATCCTTCAGGCGGTGGTACTCCGGCACCACCTGCTTGAGGATGCCGTCCTTGGAGGCTTTCACCGACACCAGGCCGCGGGGCGGCTCGATGCCGTTGGTGGCGTTGGAGATCTGGCTGGAGGTCTCGCTCGGCATCAGGGCGGTCAGGGTGGAGTTGCGCAGACCCACGGTCTTGATCTCTTCGCGCAAGGTTTCCCAGTCCAGGTGCAGGGGTTCATTGCACAGGGTGTCCAGATCCTTTTTATAGGTATCGATGGGCAGGATACCCTGGGCATAGGTGGTCTCGTTGAAGGCCGGGCAGGGGCCGAACTCGCGGGCCAGTTGCACGGAGGCCTTCAGCAGGTAGTACTGGATCGCCTCGAAGGTGCGGTGGGTCAGGGCCAGACCGGAACCGTCGGAGTAGCGGGCACCGTTTTTCGCCAGATAGTAGGCGTAGTTGATGACGCCGATCCCCAGGGTGCGGCGGTTCATGCTGCCCTTCTTGGCGGCCTTGAGCGGGTAGTCCTGATAGTCGAGGAGGGCGTCCAGAGCGCGCACGGCCAGCTCGGCCATCTCTTCCAGATCTTCCAGCTTCTCGATGGCGCCCAGGTTGAAGGCGGAGAGGGTGCACAGGGCAATCTCGCCGTCCTCGTCATCCACGTTGTTGAGCGGCTTGGTGGGCAGCGCAATCTCGAGGCAGAGGTTGGACTGGCGCACCGGCGCCACGCTCGGATCGAACGGGCTGTGGGTGTTGCAGTGATCCACGTTCTGGATGTAGATGCGGCCGGTACCTGCACGCTCCTGCATCATCAGGGAGAAGAGATCCACTGCCTTCAGGGTCTTCTTGCGAATGGCCGGATCCTGCTCGTACTTGACGTAGAGCGCTTCGAACTTGTCTTGATCCGCGAAGAAGGCATCGTACAGGCCCGGTGCATCGGACGGGGAGAACAGGGTGATGTCGCCGCCCTTGATGAGGCGCTGGTACATCAGCTTGTTGATCTGCACGCCGTAGTCCATGTGACGGACCCGGTTCTCTTCCACGCCGCGGTTGTTCTTCAGTACCAGCAGGCTCTCCACCTCGGTGTGCCACAGCGGGTAGAACAGGGTGGCCGCACCGCCGCGCACGCCGCCCTGGGAGCAGCACTTCACCGCAGTCTGGAAGTATTTGTAGAAGGGGATGCAGCCGGTGTGGAAGGCTTCGCCGCCACGGATGGGGCTGCCCAGACCACGGATGCGGCCGGCGTTGATGCCGATGCCGGCGCGCTGGGACACGTAGCGCACGATGGCGCTGGCGGTGGCATTGATGGAATCCAGGCTGTCGTCGCACTCGATCAGCACGCAGGAGCTGAACTGGCGGGTCGGGGTGCGCACGCCGCTCATGATCGGGGTCGGCAGCGAGATCTTGAAGGTCGAGACCGCATCATAGAAGCGCTTGATGTAGTCCAGACGGGTATCTTTCGGATACTTGGAGAAGAGGCAGGCCGCTACCAGGATGTAGAGGAACTGCGGGCTCTCGTAGATCTCGCCGGTGACGCGGTTCTGTACCAGGTACTTGCCTTCGAGCTGCTTGACCGCCGCGTAGGAGAAGTCCATGTCGCGCCAGTGATCGAGGTAGCCGTTCAGCTCCTCAAATTCCGCCTGGGTGTAGTCTTCCAGCAGGTGCTTGTCGTACTTGCCCATGTCCACCAGTCTGGCGACGTGCTGATACAGGTGGGGCGGCTCGAACTGGCCGTAGGCCTTCTTGCGCAGGTGGAAGATGGCCAGACGGGCAGCCATGTACTGGTAGTCCGGGCTTTGCTCGGAGATGAGGTCAGCTGCAGCCTTGATGATGGTCTCGTGGATGTCGGCGGTACGGATACCGTCATAGAACTGGATGTGGGACTTGAGCTCCACCTGGGAGACCGACACGTTGTCGAGCTTCTCGGCAGCCCAGTCGAGCACACGGTGAATTTTATCCAGATCGATGGGTTCTTTGTGTCCGTTACGCTTCGTCACAAACAAGTTCATTGGCTGATGACCCCTTTCATTGATACCTGCCGGTATCGGTTGATTCCCGAAAAGCCATCGCACAATGGCGCAACCCGGCTCCGTCTGTCGAGGGAAACTGGGCAGGCATTGTGCGATGAATCACAAGATGTAGTGTTATTTTTAATGCGAACTACAAGATAGTGAGGTCGATGCGGTAATGCAATCTGTGGATAACGCATTAGCTGTGGATAAATTGTGGGTGTCGGGACGGGAGTTAGTGGACGCTCACAGCGAACGGGTTTTCATCCGTCCGATCCGTCAAATGCAAGTCCGGCGATCGAAGATGGAAAATTAAAATAACTTTTTTTGCTTGCGAAAGCAGGGTGTTTTTACTAGCAAATCCGGTCTGCTCATCCCTTGTGCAGTCAGGGTCAAAAGGTGTCCTGTTACGCCGTTCGGGGGGTTGCCAAGCCTGTAAAAAGAGGGATCGTCCGGGATCCCTCTGGTGTGCTGCGGGGAGAGCTGCGCGCCGGGGCCGATGCCCGCATGGCCATCGGGACATCATCAAAGTTGCCCCGCAGATCCACCTCTATCCGGATGCCTTGTCGGTCATGGGCAATGAACGTGTCAGCTCAGCTCGTAACGCAGCCAGTGGTGCAGGGCCTGCACGGTATCAAAGTGAAGATCGGCGCCCCAGAGGGCGGGATCCTCGTCATCATTGAGATAACCCCAGCCAGCCACCGCGGTACGCATGCCGGCATTGCGGCCAGCCTCGATGTCGCGCACGTGATCCCCTACATAGAGACACTGGCTCGCCGCGATGCCGAGCCGCTCGCAGGCAAAGAACATGGGGGCTGGGTCGGGCTTGCGTACCGGCAGGGTGTCGGCGCTCACCGTCACGCCGCAACTGGCGAGTTCAGGCAGGGCTGCCAGGAGCGGTTCGGTGAGAAAACCCGGCTTGTTGGTGACAATGCCCCAGGGCAGCTTTTTCTCGTCGAGCCACTCGATGAGATCCACCATGCCTTCATAGGGGCGGGTGCCGACGCAGAGGTTGGCGGCGTAGTAGTCGAGCAGGGCGGTGCGAAGGCGGGTGGCCCCCAGCTCCTCGAGCAGCTCGTCACCAAGACCGGCCCTGAGCAGCCCGAGGGCCCCGTGGGAGGTGGTCTGGCGGATGATGTCGTCAGAGAGCGGGGCAAAGCCTTCGCTTATCAGCACGTGGTTGACGGCGGCGCCAAGGTCTGGGGCGGTGTCGAGCAGGGTGCCGTCCAGATCAAACAGCACGCAGCCAAGGGGCATCGGGTGAGGTGTGCTCATCAGCCTTGCTCCGGGCGCTCGAACGCCACCATGTAGTTGACGTCGACATTCTTGCCGAGCTTGAAGCTGTTGGAGAGCGGGGCGTAGTGAACGCCGCTCATGTCCCGCACCAGGAGGCCCGCCGCTTCCCCCATGCGACAGAGTTCGGCGGGGGTGATGAACTTCTTGTGATCGTGAGTGCCCTTGGGGACCATCTTCATCAGGTACTCGGCCCCGAGGATCATCATCAGATAGGCTTTCGGGTTGCGGTTGATGGTGGAGACGAACACCTTGCCCCCCGGCCGTACCAGGGTGGCGATGGCGCGCAGCACCGAGGCCGGGTCCGGCACGTGCTCCAGCATCTCCATGCAGGTGACTACGTCATACTGGCCCGGCACTTCATCGGCGTGGGCTTCGGCGGTGATCTGGCGGTACTCGAGCTCCACACCTTGTTCCAGCGCGTGGAGGCGGGCGACGCCGAGGGGCTCCTTGCCCATATCGATGCCGGTGACCCGGGCCCCCCGGCGGGCCATGCTCTCGGAGAGGATGCCGCCACCGCAGCCGATGTCGAGCACGCGCTTGCCAAACAGGCCGCCGCTCTTGTCGGTGATCCAGTCAAGGCGCACCGGGTTGATTTGATGCAGCGGCTTGAATTCGCCCTCCATGTCCCACCAGCGGGAGGCGATGGCTTCAAATTTGGCGATTTCTGTCAGATCGACATTGGCATCACTATTCATGTTTTGATGATCCTGTGGCAAGGCACGCAGCGGGCTGGGCGCGCGCAATCTATTGTCCTGGCGCGCATTATAACGGACCGACCTCGTCGCACCAGCCCGATGTGCTCATCGGATTTGTGGCTTAATGTATTTGGCTCAGTGTGTTACCATGTCGCGCTGTTTAAGCCAAAGAACAACTAATTAGGGATTAAGGCTTTCTATGAGCGATCTGGCCAGAGAGATCACGCCGGTCAACATCGAAGAAGAGCTCAAGAGTTCCTATCTGGATTACGCCATGAGCGTGATCGTAGGACGAGCTCTGCCGGATGTGCGTGATGGCTTGAAACCGGTTCACCGCCGCGTTCTGTATGCAATGAACGAGCTGGGGAACGACTGGAACAAGCCCTACAAGAAATCGGCCCGTGTGGTCGGTGACGTAATCGGTAAATATCACCCGCATGGCGACATCGCCGTGTATGACACCATCGTCCGGATGGCGCAGGATTTCTCCATGCGCTACATGCTGGTCGACGGTCAGGGCAACTTCGGTTCGGTGGACGGCGACAACGCCGCGGCCATGCGTTACACCGAAGTGCGGATGGCGCGCATCTCCCACGAGCTGCTGGCCGATCTGGACAAAGAGACCGTGGACTGGGTGCCGAACTACGACGGTACCGAGATGATCCCGGCTGTCATGCCCACCAAGGTCCCCACCTTGCTGGTCAACGGCTCCTCCGGTATCGCGGTGGGCATGGCGACCAACATCCCGCCTCACAACCTCACCGAGATTGTCAACGGTTGCCTGGCGCTGATCGAAAACGGCGACCTCACCATTGACGAGCTGATGATCCATGTCACCGGCCCGGATTTCCCCACCGGCGGCATCATCAACGGCCGTTCCGGCATCGTGCAGGCTTACCGTACCGGTCGCGGCTCCGTCTATGTGCGGGCCAAGGCCGAGGTGGAAGTGGACGAGAAGACCAGTCGCGAGACCATCATCGTCCACGAGATCCCCTATCAGGTGAACAAGGCTCGCCTGATCGAGAAGATCGCCGAGCTGGTCAAAGAGAAGAAAATCGAGGGCATCAGCGCCCTGCGCGATGAGTCCGACAAGGACGGCATGCGCATCGTCATCGAGATCAAGCGCGGCGAGTCCGGCGAGATTGTGCTGAACAATCTCTACAAGCACACCCAGATGCAGACCACGTTCGGCATCAACATGGTGGCGCTGGACAACAACCAGCCCAAGGTGATGAACCTCAAAGAGATCCTGGATGCCTTCCTGCTGCACCGCCGTGAAGTGGTGACTCGCCGGACCGTGTTCGAGCTGCGCAAGGCGCGGGATCGGGCGCACATCCTGGAAGGGTTGGCGGTGGCATTGGCCAACATCGACCCCATCATCGAGCTCATTCGCCACAGTGCGACCCCGGCGGATGCGAAAGCCGCCCTGGTAGCCAAGGGCTGGGAGCTCGGCAACGTGGCCGCCATGCTGGAAAAAGCGGGCGACGACGCGGCTCGCCCCGAGTGGCTGGAGCCCGAGTTCGGCATCCGTGAAGGGCAGTACTTCCTGACCGAGATCCAGGCCCAGGCCATCCTTGACCTACGTCTGCACAAGCTGACCGGCCTCGAGCACGAGAAGATCCTGGAAGAGTACCAATCTCTGCTGGATCTCATCGCCGAGCTGCTGCACATCCTGGCAAGCCCGGAACGCCTGATGGAAGTGATCCGTGACGAGCTGCTGGCCGTGCGCGAGCAGTACGGCGACGAGCGTCGCACCGAGATCAGCATGTCCAGTGCCGAGATCAACATCGAAGATCTGATCACCCCGGAAGACGTGGTCGTTACCTTGTCTCACCAGGGCTATGTGAAGTATCAGCCGCTCTCGGACTACGAGGCCCAACGCCGCGGTGGTCGTGGCAAGTCGGCCACCCGGATCAAGGAAGAGGACTTTGTGGAGCGTCTGCTGGTGGCCAACACCCACGACACCATTCTGTGCTTCTCCACCCGTGGCAAGGTCTACTGGCTCAAGGTGTATCAATTGCCGGAGGCGTCCCGTGGCGCCCGCGGTCGTCCGATCATCAACCTGCTACCGCTGGATGAGGGTGAGCGCATCACCGCCATTCTGCCGGTGAAAGAATATGACGCCGACAAGTATGTCTTCTTCGCCACCGCCAACGGCACCGTGAAGAAGACCAGCCTGTCCGACTTCAGCCGTCCGCTCTCCTCCGGTATCCGTGCCATCAACCTCAAAGAGGGTGATGAGCTGATCGGGGTGGACATCACCGATGGCAGCAACGAGATCATGCTCTTCTCCGATGCGGGCAAGGTGGTTCGCTTCGCGGAAGGCAGCGGTCGCGCCGATGCCGATGCCACTGACGAGGTCGACACCGATGACGACGCCGGCAACGACGATGACGGCAGTGACAACGGCGAAGGCACCGAAAGCAAGGGCACCTTCAAGGGCGTACGTCCCATGGGTCGTACCGCTGCTGGCGTGCGCGGCATCAAGCTGGGCGCCGGTGACAAGGTGGTCTCCCTCATCGTGCCCCGTGGTGATGGTGCCATCCTCACCGCTACCGAGAACGGTTACGGCAAGCGCACCGCGCTGGACGAGTACCCGACCAAGAGCCGTGGTACCCAGGGCGTCATCTCCATCAAGGTGGATGAGCGCAACGGCAAGGTAATCGATGCGATCCAGGTCGAAGATACCGACCAGATCATGCTGATCACCAACGGCGGTACCCTGGTTCGTACCCGGGTGTCCGAGGTGAGCGTCATCGGCCGCAACACCGGCGGTGTGCGTCTGATCCGTACCGGTGAAGACGAGACCGTAGTCGGCCTGCAGCGCGTTGCCGAGAGCGACGAAGAGGAAACCGAGGCCCTGGCTGTTGAAGGGGAGGTGTCTGAAGGCACCGACACCGCAGCGGACGCTGGCGCCGTCGATACCGGGGAGGCGGGCGACGAGTAATCGTCCCCCTTTGTCCGGTGCAAAAGAGCGACCTTGATGGTCGCTCTTTTTTTGTCCGCCTCACCGCAGGCTCTCCCCGTCCCTGTGCTTGCCCTGGCGCCCTCTTTTCTGCTGCCAGGCTCTGTCTGCCGTGCATGCAGCCCTGCCTGCCACGGCGTCATCTTCCTGATATGCAGGGTTGGTCCCATCGCATCAACACGATTCCTTCACTCGACTGTCATGGCCCTGTCATGACGGCCAGCCATGCTGCCTGCGTTGAATGAGGCCACCACAGAGGCAGGCATCGCTTGCCAGGAGCACTGTTATGACGAGCTGGGTAATGTGGGAGATCTGGTGGAGCCGGATGTGGGGAGGGCAGGAGAAGGCGCGCCTTAGAGTGGATGAGGAGGAGGTGGCGCACGAGCCATCCCGCCTGCCTGCGGAGCTGATTGCACAGCGCCACCCAGCGGGGAGCTACCCGCCGAGACCACGGGGCTGATGGCGCTCAGAACAGACGCAACTGCTCGCCCGGGCGGATGAAGGCGGCTGTATTGAGTGCAATATGGCGCTTGCCCAGTTGCAGCCGCCTGCTGATCAGGCGAAAGCGCTGGGCGAGCAGGTCGGCAAACTGTCCTTCACCTCGCATGCGGCTGCCAAAGGTGGCGCTGTTGAGTGCGCCACCCCGGCTCGCCCGCAGCTGGTTGAGGATCGCCTCTTTCTGGCCGGGATAATGCGTATCGAGCCAGTCGCAAAAGAGGGTGGTGAGCTCGTGGGGCAATCGCAGCAAGATGTAATCCGCACAGCCCGCCCCGGCGTCGACGGCGGCCTTGATGATCTGTTCCAGTTCAGGCTCGTTGAGCCTGGGGATCATTGGGGCGGCGAGCACGCCGACCGGCACACCGGCCTTGGCCAGTCGTTCGATCACCTTGATCCGCCCAACCCCCGTGCTGGCCCTGGGCTCCAGCTGTCGCCTCAGCGTCTCATTGAGGGTGGTGACCGACACCATCTTAAATGCGAAAGGGGACTCCCTCCGACGTAGGTGGGAGGGGAATTTCGCCGGGGCGTCAGCCCCGCTGGTTTTGAATGTATTGCTTGATCACCTCCAACGGTGCTCCGCCGCAAGAGCCCGCAAAGTAAGAGCGTGACCAGAGTACGGGTTTGCTGTAAGCACCTCTCAAGTCCAGAAATT
>NZ_JBFOCW010000076.1:0-25755 GCF_040908005.1 Aeromonas sp. s1(2024)
AATTTCTGGACTTGAGAGGTGCTTACAGCAAACCCGTACTCTGGTCACGCTCTTACTTTGCGGGCTCTTGCGGCGGAGCACCGTTGGAGGTGATCAAGCAATACATTCAAAACCAGCGGGGCTGACGCCCCGGCGAAATTCCCCTCCCACCTACGTCGGAGGGAGTCCCCTTTCGCATTTAAGATGGCAATCTTCATTCCACACTCCTCATGGCTGGCTGAAATAGAGATCCTTGGTGGCGATGGCGCCCTTGAGGTTGCGGCTCGGCAAGCCGCGCAGTGCCGGGTCCACCAGTCTCATCTGGTTGTAGTGATAGACGGGGATGACGGGCACCTCCTCCATCAGCAGTTGCTCGGCCTGATGATAGATCCCGGACCGAACGTTGGCATCCAGGGTCTCGGAGGCCTGCTGCAGCAGACCATCGAAGACGGGGTTGCAGTAGCCGCTCTCGTTCTGGGGATCCTGGCAGCGGAAACTGCCAAGCATGGACGACGGCTCGACATAATCACCAAACAAAAATGAACGAGCCAGCATGAAATCACCACTGTTCTTGGCCACCTGATAAGCATTCCACTCCATGTTGTTGAGGGAGACTTCTACCCCCAGCGGTTTCCACATGGCCGCCACCGCCAGAGCCAGCTTCTTGTGGTTCTCCGACGTGTTGTAGGTCAGTGTCAACCTGAGAGGATGGGCGCTGTTGTAGCCTGCCTGGGCCAACAGCGCGGCTGCGCGGGCCAACCGAGTTGACTGGTCTTCCCGGGAGAGGGGGATATCCAGTTCGTCATAACCTGGCATGGCGGGCAGCAATGACCAGGCAGGACGTTCTCCCTGGCCGCTCACCTTCTCGGTCAGCAGGTAGCGATCAATGGCCATGGAGAGCGCTTGGCGCACCCGCACATCCTGCAATTCAGGGAGATTGAGATTGAAGGTATAAAGATAGGTGCCAAGCAGCGGCAAACCCCAGATCCGCCCCGGTGCCTCCTGCATGGTCTTCTGGTAGTACTCCAGCGCCACCTTGTTGGTGAGCTGGATCTCCCCCGCTTCGTAACGCAGCCGCTCCCCATGCTGGGAAGCGAGCGGCAGGTAGGTCACCCGCTGGATCCGGGTATGGGCGTCATCCCAGTACTGGGGGTTGCGCTCGGCTTCGATGCGCTCGTTCACCACCCAGCTCGCCAGCTTGTAAGGGCCATTGCTCACCATCTTGCCTGGCTGGGTCCACTGCTTGCCAAACTGGGTGATGACCCGTTCGTTGACCGGCACGAAGGGACGCTGGCTGACCAGTTGCAGGAAATAGGGAACGGGACGCTCCAGGGTCACTTTCAGGATCTGGTCGCTTTCTGCCTCCACCCCCAGGGCATCGAGATCGAGCGCACCGGCATAAATGGACTGGGCATTGTTGATGCCGGTCGCCAGCAACAGGCCAGCGGAGGGGGAAGCCTGCGCCGGATTCAGCAGCCGCCGCCAGGCGTAGACGAAATCCCGGGCTGTGAGGGGCTCGCCGTTGGACCATTTGAGCTGGGGACGCAGAAAGAAACGCCACACCAGTCCATCCTCGCTGGTCTCCCAGCGCTGGGCCTGGGCGGGCACTATCATGCCCTGTCCATCCTCGCTCACCAGCCCCTCGAACAGGTCCACCAGCACCACCTCCCCTGGGAAGCCGGAGCGGATCAGGGCCGGATCGAGGGACTCGGGTTCGGCGCCATTGCCTTTGACCAGGGTTTGTCTATCTGAAATGTAAGTCTGCTCAACCACGCTACTAGCCAGTGACGGCGGCACCGCCATCAACCCAAGCAGTAAGGGAGATAGCCAGCGACGGGCTGGCCTGACGGCGAAACGGTAAAACATACATTAACCTCGTTCAATTCTTTTGACTGCAATAGGGAGAAGGCCGGCGGCGCGCCTGGAAACGAATGCATGATGCCGCGCTTGTTATCCCCGAAGACGGCCCGTATTGTATCGGGCCTGCCCGATAGAGGGAGTCTTCCGGGCTATTTTTTTCATGGTTTTATGACGACATAGCGGCCACGGGTGCGTGCGACAGCAAGAAGGCACGCTCCCCTGCCCCGTAAGCAATCGGCCCGGGGTGATATGTCGCCTGTAGGTCCGGTTGTCGTCTACCGTTTCAGGGGTCTTTATGGGTTACGAATGGTTGGCGCTGGCTGCCGCCAGTTTATGGGCGATCGCCGCCCTCATCTCCGTCAAACCGGCTCGCCATCTGGGGGCCTTTGCCTACAGCCGCTGGCGGATGTTCCTGGTCAGCCTGATGCTGGCCAGCGCAAGTCTGGTGACGGGAGGCTGGCAGACCCTCACCGAGAGCGCCCTTCCCCTGCTGGCCCTCTCCGGCCTCATCGGCATCTTCGTCGGCGACACCGCCCTCTTTGCCTGCATGAACCGGCTCGGCCCCAGGCGCAGCGGTCTGCTCTTCTCCTGCCACGCCCTCTTCTCCGCCCTGCTTGGGCTCTGGCTCTTTGGCGAGCGGCTCGATGGTTGGCGCCTGCCAGGCGCCTTGCTGGTCCTGGCCGGGGTCATGCTCGCCATCCTGTTTGGTCGTCGTGGCGACAACCAGCAGAACGAATGGGAGCAGGTGCGCGGCCGCCTCGTGGTCGGCATAGCCCTTGGCCTCACCGCAGCCCTGTGCCAGAGCCTCGGAGCCATCATCGCCAAGCCGGTGATGATGAGCGGCACCGTGGACGCGGTGAGCGCTTCCGGCGTGCGCATGGGCAGCGCCCTCTTGGCACACTGCGTCTTGCGGGCACTGCGCCTGCCGCTCGCCATGCCGCACAACCCCATCAACCGGCAGGTGCTCGGCATGATAGGCATCAACGGATTTCTGGCGATGACGCTGGGAATGACCCTGATCCTGGTGGCCCTGCGTCAGGGAGATGTGGGCATGGTGGCCATCTTGTCTTCCACCACACCGGTCATTCTGCTGCCCTTGCTGTGGTGGCACTCGGGGATGCGTCCCTCGCTCCCCGCCTGGGCCGGAGCCCTGCTGGCCACCCTGGGCACGGCCCTGGTGCTGGGAATGGGGAACTGAGCCCCGTCTCTCCTGCAAGAAGGAAGGACCAACACGCCCATCGGCGGCTCTGAGCCGCCGATGCTCCCCCGCGCCGGACAGGGAGAGAGGCGATCGCGCCCCTAGAACAGAGCCACTTCCTCTTCGGTCAGCTCCCGGTATTCCCCCGGTGCCAGCTCATCGTCCAGAGCCAGATCGCCGATGCGTTCCCGATGCAGCCCGACCACCTTGTTGCCGATGGCGGCGAACATCCGCTTCACCTGGTGATACTTGCCCTCGTGGATGGTCAGGCGAGCTTCCCGATCGTCCAGGATTTCCAGCTCCGCAGGGCGGGTCTTGTCGTTCTCGTTGCGCAGGTAGATACCGTCGGCAAAGAGCGAGATGGCCTCTTCACTCACGGGATCAGCCAGCCAGACGTGGTAGGTCTTCGCACACTCGTGCCGGGGCGACGTGATGCGATGGGACCACTGGCCGTCATCGGTGATAAGCACCAGCCCGGTGGTATCGAGATCGAGGCGCCCCACCACGTGCAGTTTACCCATGGCCGGCTCGTCGAGCAGGTGGAACACGGTGGCGTGATCCGGGTCCTCGTTGGAGCAGACATATCCTTCCGGCTTGTGCAGCATGAAGTAGCGATTCTGCAGGTTCAGGGTCAAGGTGACACCGTCAAACTCGATCTGGTGTTGCTCATTGATGTGAAAGGCGGGCTGCTTGACCAGCACGCCGTCTACCAGCACTTCCCCCTGACGGATCAGCTTGCCCGCCTGGGAACGGGTCAAATCGGAGCAATCGCAAAGAAATTTGTCGAGCCGCATGCAAAAACCTCGGAATCCATCATGATTGGGGGCGACATTATATCGGTCAGACCCGACAACACCAGTACTAAGCGACAGGGACTCAAGATGGCGCCTGACGCCATGATGTGCCAGTGATAGACTGCCGTCAGCAGACCGACATCACACATAGTAATAAGCCCAGGATGTACCCATGAAGCCGACGAAGTCTCACCCCGTCATCCCCGTCAGCCAGTTGAAACCTGGCATGTATGTCATTGCCATTGCCAACCAGACTGGCGCCATGGAGATTGCCCAGACGGGCATGGTGACCAACCCTCAACAGGTGGAGGCGCTGATCCGGCGCGGCGTGCTGACGGTGCGGGTGGATCTTGCCCGCAGCAAGCTGCCGGGAGGGGGCACGGCAAGCCCGGCGGATGTGGTGACAAACGGGGCGGGCTCCTCTCGTCAGATCGGCAGTGGTGAAGGGCGCGAGCTCAAGATCCGTCGGCTCTATCAGGAAGCGCGCGAACTCCAGGGCAAGTTCATTCGCCATCTCAAGGCCGGAGAGCCCATAGACATCACGCCCCTTGCCGCCGTGGCCGAAGAGATGGTCGATACCATGTTCACCCACGGCGATGCCATGCTCTGTCTGGCGCGGATCCGTGCCAAGGATGCCTACCTGATGGAGCACTCCATGAATGTCGCCATCCTCCTGGCGCACTTCGGCCGCTACCTGGGGCTGGATCGCAGCGTGCTCAAGGAGCTGACCCTGGGTGGCCTGCTCCACGACGTAGGCAAGATCATGACCCCGGACGAGGTGCTCAACAAACCGGGCAAGCTCACCGATGAGGAACTGGAGGTGATGCGCGAGCACGTGGTCCACAGCCACGACATCCTGGCCGCCACCGCCGGCATCACCCCCATCATGCTGGAGGTGGCCGCCAACCATCACGAGCGGATCGATGGCACCGGCTACCCGCGGCGCCTCAAGGGGGATCAGCTCTCCCTCTACACCCGCATGAGCGGCATCGTCGATGTCTACGATGCGGTGACGGCAGACAGGGTATACAAACAGGGCATGCAGCCAACCCAGGCGTTTCGCATTCTGCTCAAGGGGGTTGATCTGCATTTTGATGCCGACCTGGTAACCAGATTCATCAAGTGCATGGGGGTCTATCCGGTGGGTACCCTGGTGCAGCTCTCCAACCAGCGCCTGGCCATCGTGATGCAGCGCAACGAACAGCAACCGCTCAAGCCCGTGGTCAAGGTGATCTATCACGCAGGCCATCGCCATTATCTCGAGGTGCAGTGGCTGGATCTCGCCAAAAACGGGGTTCAGGAGACCATAGAGAGCACGGTGGACCCCAAGGAGTTTGGCATCAACCTGGCCAACTTCGTCTAACCTGTCCGGCTTGTTGGCGGCTGCTGGCGGCAATGGCGAATCAGGAACTCCTCATCCAGCGGGGAGAGATCGAAGCGCAGGCAGGCCTCTTCGATGGCCCGGATGTCGTGTTGATGGTGTTCGCTGAGCCAGCGCACCGCGCGGCGCAAGTCTTCACCATGGGGCAGCAGGGTATGGTCGCTCATGGAATACCTCCGGTCAGCCATCGACGCCAGCCCGTCAATCCGGGCTCTCACTTTTAGCTTAGCCCGCGCGCACTCGCCCGGCAGACACCTGCGCCCTTGACGGTGCCCACCCTGTTGCAGGTATGCTCGATCCCTTCGGCGCCCTGCCGTGCCGACGCCGCTCAAACAAGGATGCTGCATGCAAACCAAGGACAAGTGTCTGGCCGCCCAGGTCATTCTCTGCTGGGGACTCAACTTCGTTGCCATCAAGTGGGGGCTGGAAGGCATCCCCCCACTGCTGCTGGGAGCGCTGCGTTTCGTCGGAGTCGTCTTCCCCGCCATTCTGCTGGTCCCCAGGCCTGCCATGCCCTGGCGCTGGCTGCTGGCCTATGGTGGTGCCATCAGCCTGGGCCAGTTTGCCTTCCTGTTCTGCGCCATGAAATTCGGCATGCCCGCCGGCATGGCCTCCCTGGTGCTGCAATCCCAGGTGGTCTTCACCCTGCTGTTCGCCATGATCTGGCTCGGAGAGCGCTGGCAGCCCCACCACTGGGTGGCACTGCCGCTGGCGGGAGCAGGTCTTTATCTCATTGCCACCCATGGCGAGGGCAACCTCACCCTCATCGGGTTTGTGCTGACGCTGTGCGCAGCCGCCTGCTGGGGCCTTGGCAACGTCATCAATCGCCAGATAGGTCTGCGCTATCGCACCTCTCTGCCGAGCCTGGTAGCCTGGGGCGGGCTGGTGCCCATCCTGCCCTTCTTCGCGCTCTCCTGGCTGTTCGAGGGGCCCGAACTCATCGCAAGCAGCCTGCTCAACATCCGTTGGCAGAGCGTCTTATGCGTGCTCTATCTATCGTTTATCGCCACCTGGCTCGGTTATGGCCTGTGGGGGAGGCTGCTGATGCGCTATCCGGTGGCCCAGGTTGCCCCCCTCTCCCTGCTGGTACCCTGTGTCGGCATGGTGGCCGCCGCCCTGCTGCTCGATGAACACCCCACTCCCCTGCAATGGCTGGGCTCGGGTCTGGTGCTGCTCGGCTTCGTGGTGCATCTGCTGGGGGGCAAGATGCGCTTCTTGAAGACCCAAACCGAGGATTGACCTCGCCCGGGAAACTTCCCATCATGGGTCAGGCCCTCTTGGGCCCACCCCGTTATTTCGGCAGGACGCCATCATCAGGAGAGCAAGGACATGCGTCATCCGTCATTTTCGATCATCCCCTCTTTACCAGGCATCATGCGGGTCACGGCCATGCTGCTCCCCTTCTGCTGGAGCCCGTTCGGCTGGAGTGCCACCCTGCCGGCAGATCTCAAATGGGAGAGCAACGACACCGACCCCGTCTATGCAGACCCCGAGGCCAAGCGAGGCGGCACCTTCCGGGATTTCATGTCGAGCTTTCCGCTCACCTTGCGCAAATACGGGCCGGATTCCAACGGCGGCTTTGCAGCCTACGTGCGTGAGACCAACCTGCCGCTCCTGAGCACCCATCCCGTGACGCGCAATCCCATCCCCATGCTGGCCAATCAGTGGGCTTTCGGCGCGGATAACAAGACGCTCTATTTTCGCATCAACCCCAAGGCCCGCTGGTCGGACGGCCAGCCCGTCACTGCGGACGACTGGGTCTTCACCCTCAAGATGATGCGCAGCAAGGAGATCAACGACCCCTGGTACAACAACTACTACAGCACCCAGATAAGCGAAGTGACCAAGTTTGACGATCACACCCTCGCCATCACCAGCGGCACCGAGAAGAGCCGGGAAGATCTGCTCGAAGCTCTCCCCTTCACCCCGGAGCCCAGCCACGCCATCAAGCTGACCGCCAACTGGGTCAAGGAGTACAACTGGAAGGTGCTGCCGGTCACCGGCCCCTACCAGATTGGCGAGCTCAAGAAGGGCAAGTCGGTTACCTTCGACCGGGTCAAGGATTGGTGGGGGAACGACGAGCGCTACTTTCAGCACCGCTTCAATCCGGATCGCATCGAGATCAAGGTGCTCAGGGATCAGAACATCGCCTGGCAGCACTTCCTGCGCGGTGAGCTCGACACCTTCCCCCTCGTGATGCCCAACTGGTGGCATGACAAGAGCAAGACCGCCGAATTCGAGAAGGGCTATATCGAGCGGCTCTGGTTCTACAACCAGACGCCTCAGCCCCCCATGGGGCTCTATCTCAACACGGCCGATCCCTTGCTGAGCAATCTCGACGTCAGACTCGGCATCCAGCACGCCCTCGCCCTGGACAAGATGATCGCGACCTTGCTGCGGGGGGACTACCAGCGTCTCAACACCTATGGCTCGGGCCAGGGAGAGTTCACCAATACCGACCTCAAGGCGCGCCCCTTCGATCCCGCCCTTGCTCGCGAATTCTTTGCCAAGGCGGGCTTCACCAAGACCGGACCGGATGGCATCTTGCGAAACGACAAGGACCAGCCCCTCTCCCTCAGCATCACCTACACTACGGCGGAACATGCCCAGCGTCTCACCCTGCTGCGGGAAGAGGCGAAAAAGGCGGGGCTCAACCTCGAGCTCAATCTGATGGATGCGTCTGCCGGCTTCAAATCCATGCTGGAGAAAAAACACCAGAGTGCCTGGATGGCCTGGAGCGGTGGTCGTTATCCCGCCTATTGGGAACACTTCCACAGGGTCAATGCCCACAAGCCCCAGACCAACAACATCATGAACATCGATGACGACAGGATCTCGGCCCTGGTGGAGCAATACGACAAGGCGTTCGATTTCGGCAAGAAGGCCGACCTCTCCCGCCAGATCCAGCAGCGACTCTATGAGCTCGCCAGCTTCGTCCCCGCCTATCAGGTGCCCTATACCCGGGCCGGCGCCTGGCGCTGGATACGCCTGCCCAAGGTGCCGGCAACCCCTCAGAGCGACTTGCTCTACTGGCCCCTCGACGGCTCCAACTCGGGTTACAGCTTCGGCGGCCTGCTCTGGATTGACGAAGCGGCAAAGGCGCAGACCCGGGCCGCCATCAAAGGGGGGCAGACCTTCCCGCCAGTGACCATCACGGATACCACCTACCAGCAAAAATAGGGCAGCTGGCACCGTCAGCCCTAAAACAAAATCTATGGTCACCCCCTTTTTTGCAACCTTGATTTCGGGTGTTGTGGTTGGCTTGCTTAAATCTATCCGGCGTCTTGATGGAGAATGTTCTCCGCGCCACGATGAGAATCGCGCCTGACTGTCCTAAAAAGACCCTCGGCCTAGAAAGCCTATTCTTTTGCCAGGTTATCAGTCAGGCCGGTATGCCGTTCACGTCATCCAATATCACAGTCGCAAAACCAGGTGGGTGTGTCAGTACAAAAGTAAATAGGGGCGCGTCAGGTTGGCATTGCCCGAAATTCGGTATGCCGTGCCGCCAGCGCCCAAGCCGTGCGGGCCAACTTGTTGGCTAGTGCACAAGCCACAACATTCGAATGTCGCCGAGTCAACATAGACCTGACCCAATCAGCCAATCGTCCCGTTTGCCGCTCTAGCCGTTGCATATAGGCTCGTGCACATTGCACCAACAATCGTCTAAGATTTTTGTCGCCACGCTTGCTGATACCCTTCAGGTTTGCCCGGCCCCCAGTACTGTACTGGCGTGGCACCAATCCGACTGACGCCGCGAAATCACGACTACATCGATAGTGTTTTCCGTCACCGAGCTCGGCGGCCAACACGCTGGCAGTGATCGGGCCGACACCAGGGATTGTCATCAGACGCTGACCAAGATCGTCATCGCCAAGCTGGCTGGCCAGTTCCTTGTCGATCTCGGCAATTTGCTGCTCCAGATACTTGAAATGGGCATGCAGCCTCTCCAACATGGTAATCAGTCGCGCTGGTAACTCGTGTTCAGCCATCACAGAAGGCAGGCGCTTGATGGCGGCATGACCGACGGGCAGACTGATGCCAAATTCGAGTAAAAAGCCGTGTATCTGGTTCGATGCCTTAACCCGATCGCGCACAAACGATTCGCGCACACGATGCAGTGCTCCCAACGTTTGCTGGCTTTCGGTCTTGGGCGTTACAAACCGCATGGAGGGACGGCAGGCGGCCTCGCAAATAGCTTCAGCATCGATGAAGTCGTTCTTGTTGCTCTTGACGAATGGGCGCACGAATTGAGGCGAAATGAGCTTACTCTCATGCCCAAATTCAGCCAGCCGACGAGCCATGTAATGGGCTCCGGCACATGCCTCCATGACGATGGTGCATACAGGAAAAGTTGCGAGGGATTCGATGAGCTTTGTCCGGTTGAACTTCTTGCGAAGAAGAGCCTTGCCGAACCGGTCTTGACAGTGAATGTGAAAAGAGTGTTTACCGAGATCAATACCAATAAGCGCAACGTTTTCCATGATGGCCTCTCCTGAAAGAAAAACACCCTGTCAGCGTACCGCTCACAGGGTGGGGGTGACCATCTCATTAGACCCCGCACATTGGCGGGGTCTTTGTTACAACCGGGATGGCACCAGGCAGAGGGCGCTCAGCCGCGTTTGGCCTGCTTTTGCGCAATGGCGTCGGCGACGTCGGCCGGGTCCAGCACAATGCCTTCCTGATCCGGCGTCGGGAACACGGCCACGCAGAGATCATCCTGCTCCATGCCGTCCACCCAGCGATCCAGCCACACCTTGAGGGTGATGGACTGCGGCTTGCACTCGGCCCACTCCCCTTCGGCCCAGGCCTTGGCGTAGTCGGGATGCGGCCATACCGGGATGCAATCTTCCTCTTCGGTCGTCAGCATCATGACGCCGTGTTCGTCGGTCAGGACAAACAGCTCTTCGTGCTCGACCAGCTTGCTGATGAAGTGATCAAAGCGGTAATCGGCGTTCAGTTGCAGCGCGGCATTGCGCTCGGTGTCGCTAAGTTCATAGCTCATCGGTCAAGTCTCTCGTTCAATAAAGGGCGACATGTTCACATCTTGCCGACCCCTTGTCCAGCAGGAGTAATAGGTCATCCGTCTTTCCATCGCCTCACCCCAGCTCGGGGGTCAACAGCCGGAGTCCCGCGGTCTCACCCAGTCGCTCCCTCAGCCAATAGGCGGACTCCACTTCCACAAAGCAGAGCTGATCCCGCCCCGCAGCGACCCCCACCATGATCTGCTCAAGCCGTGCTTGCTGGGCGGCACTCCAGGCAGCACCCAGCTTGCCGCCATGGGCCTCGTCCACCACCTCGCGGCGCAGCTCGAACAGGTTATCGGTGATCGGGCTGTTTATCTTGCTCGGGTGGCGCCAGTACATCTGCAGGTTGTCCAGCATCTCCTCATCGTAACTTGCCAGCGCATCGAGCTCCGGCGTCTCTTTGCTCTGGGCCGCGAATTCACACCAGCCTGCCGACAAGGTAGCCAGACTCTGGGCATCCTTGCCATGCTGACGCAGGGTTGTCACGTCTTCCCCACGAATGGCCGGCAGCCAGAGATCTCCTTGATGTTGCGCTAGGAGAGGGAGCAGCAAGGAGGGAGCATAAACAGGAAAACGGGGACCCAGAGAGTGCAGCAGAGAGACCAGAGTAACAGTGATCATGAGACGCGCCTTGAACAAGATGACCTGGCATCACGCCTGGTCATGAGGGTGAACGAGGGTGCCATTCTAGCATGTTTGCCTTGCTGGGGGCGTTTGCGTCCAGCCGGGCCGGTGATAGATAGCGTCCAAAAAAGCAGCGTTTGAACCAGAGCGGCCCCGATAAAGGCCAATTGTTTGAGCCAGCGCCCACTAAAGAGGCACCGGGGATGCTAGGTTGCATACATCTTTAGCGTAAGGAGTGCATCCATGAGTGGGATCAACCAGGTTTCTGACGATTTTGTGAATGAGCTGAAAATACTGGCGTGTTTTGATCCGGCCAACATGAGCCTGGGGATCAAGCTGCGCAGCGACATGTCGGAAGCGCTTTGCCAGGCGGCAGCGCGCCTGCACAGCCAGGGCCTGATCACCGCAGCAGATGGCGGCTATCTGACCCCTTTCGGCATGACCATGCTGGAGCATCTCCAACACCTGCTGGTCGCACTCAAGCCGAATTGAGCGGTTGTGGTGCCCAGAGCGAGAAGTTGAGCAACTCCCAGCGCTCTCCTTGTCGCAGCAGACAAGCAAACAGCAAAGGACCTTCGGGTCCTTTTATCTTGCCATCGACCAGCCACTCTCCCGCCCGTTTTGGCACCGGCTGTACCCTGATCTCATCGGGTTTCACCGCGTTTCCCAGACGAACATGTACAAACTGTTGACACACGGACACGGCATCATTCACCGCAGGATCCGGCGTTGGCGGGCTGGCCTGACCGGTCAACGCCACGGTCAGCAAGAGGGATGCGAGCAGGGTCATGACGCGTATTGATGAAGCCATGAAAACAAAAAGCCGTGGCACCAGAGGTACCACGGCTTTCTTAAATTCTGCAAGAATTACAGAGCAGTTACGTTCTCAGCCTGCGGGCCTTTTTGACCTTGGGTCACAGAGAACTGTACGCGCTGACCTTCAGCCAGGGTACGGAAGCCGTTACCTTGGATGGCGCTGAAGTGAACGAAAACGTCCGGGCCGTTTTCTTGCTGGATGAAGCCAAAACCTTTGGTTTCGTTGAAAAACTTAACGGTACCGGTGATCATGTTAGACATATCTTTAAACCTGTATTCAAAATAATTACTTATGCTTTTCAGCGGGTAAAGCTCAAAAAACGGGATTACTTATGAACAACAGGAAAAGATGTAAAACATCATATTCATTGACATAACTATCGCCCTTTCAAGCTGGTTGAGATTATACGTGCCTTTGTCGATTACGCAAACAAATTTGTACCCCGCCAGCGGCGGGGTACAGCGGTTTAGACCTGTGCCGACTCCAGTGCCTGAACCAGGGCTTTGAGGAAGCGAGCAGCCTCTCCACCGGTGCAGGCTCTGTGGTCAAACGTCATCGACAGGGGAAGTGCACGCACCGGGCGCGCCTCGCCGTGGATGAACACCACCTTCTCGAACAACTTGCCCGCTCCTATGATGGCCACCTGGGGTGGTGTGACGATGGGGCTGGCGTAACGGCCTGCGATGGCGCCAAAGTTGGTGAGGGTGATGGTTGCCCCCTGCAGCATTTCCCGCGGCACGGCACGGGCCTTCACATCGGCGATCATCCGATCCAGCCCCTGCCGTATGTCAGCCGGGTCCCGCTCTGCCACGTTCTCCATCACGGGCACATAGAGCCCATGCTTGGAGTCGACCGCGATGGCCACATTGACCTCCCTGAATAGACGCCGCGACAGGGTCTCTCCGTCAAACCACGCATTCATGGAGGGTTCGGCCCGACACGCCACGCCGATCGCCTTGATGAGGCGCACCGTCACATCTTCATCCGGGCGCCAATGGCGCAAGTCCACTTCGTCGGTGATGCTCACCGGCACCACAGTCCGGTGCGAGAGCTCCATCGCCTTGGCCATGGCCCGGCGCGAGCCTTTCAGGAATTCGTTGCCGCTCTCCTGCTGGGCCTCGAACGCCTGTTGCACATCCTGCTCGGTCACCATGCCAGCGCTGCCGGTTCCCTTGACCTTGTCGATGTCCAGCCCCAGTTTTTGCGCCAGCAGACGGACCGCAGGCATGGCTTGTACCAGCGTGCCGCCGGGCGCCATGGCCCCCACCACGAAATGATCCTCGATATGCTGCTGATGGGCGCTGACCTTGCCAACGACGGTGCCGTCATCCTCGCCCCCTTCAAACTCCACCAGCGGTGCCCCGATGTGGAGGATGTCCCCCTCCTGCCCGCACAATCTGGCGATGACCCCGGCCACCGGTGAGGGCACATCCACCAGCGCCTTGGCTGTCTCCACCGACAGCAGTACCTGATCTACCTGCACCGTATCACCGGCGCTCACCTTCCACTCGACGATCTCGGCCTCGGCCAGTCCTTCGCCCAGATCCGGCAATTTGAAAAATTTCATGACCTGCTCTCCCTCTGCTGGGACATCACCAAACATTGACAGACACCATGGAGCCCTGTGGCCCTGGCACTTGCGCATCCGTACCTGTCGCGCGTCATAGCCACTGGTTCTCCATCAGTTGCCGAGCCGCCTGCGCGATCTCCTGCTCGGTGATGAGGTAATACTCCTCGTTGCGATAGTAGGGGACGGCGGCATCCACGCCGGTGAGGCGTCTTGGCGGCGCCTTGAGGGCAGTCATCGCCTCTTCGGTCACCTGGGACACGATTTCGGCACCCACCCCGAAACTGCCACAGGCTTCGTGTACCACCAGCAGCCTCCCGGTCTTGCGTACCGAGGTCAGGATGCTCTCCATGTCCAGGGGTTTGATGGTGGCAAGATCCAGCACCTCGCACTGGATGTCCTGCTCCGCCAGCAGGTTCGCCGCACGCATGACTTCCTGGATGCAGGCTCCCCAGGCCACCACAGTGATGTCCCGGCCGGGACGCAGGGTGAAGCAGACATCCAGCGGCAGGCCGACGCCGTCATCCACCACATCCGACTTCATGGAGCGATAGATGCGATCCGGCTCGAAGAACATCACGGGATCCGGGTCCCGAATGGCCGACAGCAGCAGGCCGTAAGCCCGCTTCGGGCTCGAAGGGATCACGACCCGCAGCCCGGGGATATGGGCAAACAGGGCCTCGACGCTCTCGCTGTGGTGCTCGGGTGAATGGATGCCGGCGCCGTAGGGGGAGCGGTAAACGATGGGACAGGTGACACGGCCACGGGTCCGGTTTCGCATCCGTGCCGCCTGGCAGATGATCTGCTCCATGCCCGGGAAGATGAAGCCCTGGAACTGGAACTCGGCCACGGGTTTGAGCCCCTGGGTCGCCATGCCCACCGCCACCCCGGCGATGAGTCCTTCGGCCAGCGGCGTATCGATGACCCGCTTGAACCCGAATTTATCGCGAAGCCCCACGGTGGCGCGAAACACACCGCCGTTGACCCCCACATCCTCCCCCAGTACCACCACATCAGGATCGCGTGCCATCTCGTGGTGCAACGCCAGATTGATCGCTTCGAGCAGCGTGATATCGCTCATAGTCCCTCCCCGCTCTGCTGCATGCCCTTGGCGATGATGCGCTGGCGCTGGGCAAGATAGGCCTTCGGCAGCTCGGCAAACTGGTAATCGAGCAGGGTCTCCGGCGCCTGGGGCGTGATGGCCTCATAGGCGGCAACGGCGCGTTCCACTTCCCGGCTCGCCTCTGCCAGCAGCGCCTGTTCCTGCTGCTCATCCCACCAGCCCCGTTCAAACATGAACTGGCGCAGCCGCTTGACCGGTTCCCTGGCCCAGGCCGCTTCCACCTCGGCGCCGTCACGATAGCGAGTCGCATCATCGGCGGTGGTGTGATCCCCGAGCCGGTAGCTGACGGCTTCGATAAGCGTCGGCCCCTTGCCGCTGCGAGCCCGCTCGACGGCAGCGCGGGTCGCCTCATAGACCGCCACCACGTCATTGCCGTCCACCTGGAGGCTGCGCACCCCGGCCCCGATACCCTTCTGAGCCAGGGTGGGCGCGCTCGACTGCAACTTGCGCGGCACCGAGATGGCCCACTGGTTGTTGTTGATGATCATCACCATGGGGAGATGCCAGACACCGGCACAGTTGAGCCCCTCGAGAAAGTCTCCCTTGGAGGTGCCGCCATCGCCGATGGTCACCACGGCGACTCTGGGCTGGTTGCGCAGCTTGAAGGCAGCTGCGATGCCGGCAGCATGGGTGATCTGGGTGGCGATGGGAACGCAGATGGGCAAGTCTTCCGACAACTCGCCATCGGCCTTGTAGAAGACACTGCCCCGTTCATCGCCGCCCCAATACTGCAGGTTCTGCTCCATGGGCACGCCCCTCACGTAGAGAGTGGGCATGTCCCGGTAGTAGGGCACATAGACATCCTCTGGCTGCATGGCGAGCCCGACCCCGATCCCCACCGCTTCCGCCCCGAGATGGGAGGGAAAGGTGCCGAGTTTGCCGGTTCGCTGCAGTGCTATCGCTTTCTTGTCGTAACTGCGCACCATCACCATGTTGCGGTAGAAGGTGTGCAGCATCGCCTTGTCCAGCCAGGTCGGCAGTGTCGCGACCGGGCGCCCCTCCTCATCGAGGTAACGAAGGAAGGGGATGTCGACATGGGTCATAACTGGCTCCTTGCCGTTGTCAGCGTCACCACCATGAGGTGACATTTAAAATGTAAACAACATGTTAACCAAAGGGCAACGAGATTCACCCAGGTAAGACCAGTAGAAACTTCTTTTATTTTCGAAGGTAATTGGAATTTTCGGCGAGCAGAAACAAAGAAGGGAGCCTGTTCAGGCTCCCTGTCATATCGAGTTCGGGATCATACCCATCACCGCCATGCTGCTTGCCACCGCCCGTGGCGCAGGATCAGCATGACAAAAAGGCGTCAATTCACTCCCACAAACGGGTGGGTACCACCAGCAGCATGGTGCGCTGTCCGATGGCCACGTTGGCGTTGGGGAAGACCACCGCTTCCCGCGGTTTCTCTACCCTGTATTGCCGATCCCCATCTTCTGCCAGCACAAAACCCTGGGGAAATTCGGTGAAATTGTCCACATCGCTGGCAAACAGGAAGCGGAACTGCTCCGACTGCTTGTTGATCACCCGATCTATGGCAAAAAGGGTGAAGTCATCGGCTCGCCATGGCTCAAGGGCCACCTCATCCCGGGTCACCAGCTCCTGCAATGTCTGGCGCACCTCGATGAAGCGGGTCATGTCGTTTTCACCGAAGGGCCGCACCTTGCCCAGCTCCACCGTAAAGGCATGGGCGCCGTGCTGGTGCGAGCTGTAATAGCTGAAGGTGGTAGTCGGGCCGCTCGAGAGCAGTATGGTGCGCACGCCGCAGGCACCGAGGAAACGTACCTGCTCCTTGCAGTGGGGACGTTCGTGGGGGAAGGGATAGACGGCAAACTTCTCGTGGCGCGAGCCGCGAATGGCGGTATGCAGATCGTAGTGGTAACGGGGCCTGCCCGAGTCGGCAAAGAAGCGGCTCACATACTGCTCCAGACGCATGGCGCGGATGCGCTCCCGGTTGCACAGCCCCTCCCCCTTGCTGTGGGCGCCCGAGAAGAGGCGGTTCATGTTCTCTTCCACCTCCCTCACCCCCTGGTTCATGGCGGCGGGGTTGCCAAAGAGGAAGAGCACCCGGTGACGAACCTTGAGCTCCTCTGCGAGCAACCGGGTCAGCAACTGGTTGCAGATCTCGATAGGGGCGGTCTCGTTGCCGTGGATGCCGCAGGAGAGGACGATGTCCTTGTGCCCGGGTTGCCCCGCCTCGGAAGCGGGTTCCAGGCAGATCACCCCGGTATCCCACACGCTCACCCGGGTACCGTCGGTCAGATTGAAGGCGAAAGGCTCGAGCTGCCACTCATGGCGGCGCGTCAGGGCCAAAAAGTCATGCTGGGGAATCATCCGTCTCACCCTTTAGTCTGGAATGCCATGGCCGGATTATACGCAAGGCAACCGGGCTTAAAATCAGTTTTTAAACAAATTCAAACAGTAAGGATACAAAAGTGGCGAGAATGAGTGACAACTCATGCAACAGGGTCAAGCGGGGGGAAACACGGGAGAGGGAAAGTGGTGAACGGGTATCGGCAGGTGAAGGCAGCATGCCTTCGGCAGACTGGTGGGCATCATGCCCCTGGTATCAGCAGAAAAACAAGGCATCCATGCCCGGCTGATCAACCACGCCAGAACGGCTTGGTGGTCTCTTGATAGCGGTCGGCTTCGTTCAGACCGATGTCCTTGAGCAGGTAGGCGGGCAGCTCGGAGAGCTGGCGACGGCTGCGGCTGCGTTCCAGCCAGGTCAGGACGGTCATCTTGACGCGAGCAACCAGATTCGATTCGCTGGAATGCTGGTAACCGGCTTCGGTATAAGTCATGTTGGCCATGATATGGCTCCTCTCTCTCGTTCTGCGCAAGGCTCGGATTTGATGCGCAAAGCTTAGTCAGGGCGGGGAGGTGCCTCAATTGACGAATTTTGATACATGACATTAGTAAAAGTAATGGTTGATATCGCCAAGGAGAGAGCCATAACTATATGATTTTAAAATGAAATAATGCTGAAACTTTCCCCCTGTCAGCCTGGCAGCATTTTCTCCTGCGCCACCCACTTCTAACTATGCACTTTCCCACGCTAGCTATGCACGGCACGACGGCGAGTCAGCAGGCTGCAAACTCTCGGCCACCAGGTTTTGTTAACAAATAGATCGCAGCAAGATCGTTATTTAACAAAAAGATACGAACAGGCAACCTGAACCGGATGCCCCCATGTCACCCCCATCGTCAGGGTGGCACCGGACACTTGGCACCCTGCCATCATACTGGTATGGTTATTTATACAGTGGTTTATCATGCTGCCTCCCCACGTTGTCCCAATACCATGCTGAACAGGGGAGCGGCACACACACAGGATCTGCCGATGGACACCTTTACCCCCACCGCCGCCCTGCGTCAACAGATGGCCCTGCTGGAGGCGTCGCTGGCACGCCTTGCCCGGCAACTGGGCCAGCTCGAGCTGCTGGAGGCTCATGTCTATCCCCTCCCGGCCGTGGCCCAGGGGGAAGAGCATGAGCCCATCGAGGCCATCCAGGTGGGCTATCTCTCTGGCGAGTCGGCCCTGGCCGCCACCCTCGCCGCCTTTCAGGACCACAGCGCCCGCCCCGGCTGCTCCACCAAGGCGACCCACCGTCTGCCCGGCTGGCTGCGCTTTCCTGCCGCCTGCGCCAGGGAGCTGGCCCCCGTCATCGAGGAGATCAACGCGCACAAGCTCGCCTTCAAGGCCATGGTGCAGGCGGCGGGCGGGCGGGACGAGAAGTTCGAGCTGGTGCACGGCGCCCTGCCCGGTGTCATCACCCTGCAGGTCTATCGCAAGCTGACCTGGCTTCAGGGGGATCTGCATTCGCTGGGCTTCACCTGGGCCGACAAGCAGAGCATCAGCCGCCTCAGCCGGGAGCAGGTACTGGAGATGCTGGAGCGCAGCCGCCGATATGTACCGGCGCTCTTTGACAACGAAGAGTGGAGCAAGATGGTGGATCAGGAGGTATACGACATTCGCCGCCTGCCGGCGGATGCCGCCCTGCGGATCCGCAGGCCGGTCAAGACCCACCCCATGATCAACCTGCTCTGGCAGGACCGGGAGCCCCGCAAGCAGCAGATCAAGGCGAGCCTTCCCCTGCTGCTCTGCTCCGATACCCAGCCGGCCGTCACCCATCTGGGCCACTACCCGCCCAAGTTGCGCCAGGCACGCCGGGATCGCAAGATTGGCGGTGACCCCATCATAGAGCGGCTGCACCTCTACCTCTATCAGGGGTAGCGCAGGCTCGGCACCGCCACAAACGACAAGGGGAGCATCACGGATGCTCCCCTTGTCACATCGAGCGACAGCCCATCGCCGTCAGCTCATCAGCAGTGCCCGCAGGCTCTCCACATCCAGCCCCTTCACCTCGGACTGGCCGCTCAGGAGGCCGTCGGCCAGTGCCCGCTTCTCGTCGTGCAGCGCCACTATCTTCTCCTCCACCGTCTGCTCGCACACCAGGCGATAGACGGTCACCGGCTGGGTCTGGCCCATGCGGTGTGCCCGATCGCTCGCCTGATCCTCCACCGCCGGGTTCCACCAGGGATCGAGGTGCAGCACGGTGTCGGCCTGGGTCAGGTTGAGGCCCGTGCCCCCCGCCTTGAGGCTGATGAGGAAAAGTGGCACCGCTTCGTGGCGAAAACGCAGGATGGACTCCTGACGGGACTTGGCCGAGCAGCCCCCATCCAGATAGCAGTAGTCCCACTGCCGCTGTTCGATACGGCTGCGCAGCAGGCTCAACAGATCGACAAACTGGCTGAACACCAGCACCCGGTGGCCACCATCGATGGCTTCGTCCAGCAGCGCCATCGCCTCGTCCAGCTTGCTGCTGGTCTGGGACCACTCCGGCATCACCAGCTGGGGGGAGCAGCAGAGTCGGCGCAGCCGGGTCAGGCCGCTCAGCACATGCATCAGGGCACGGCCATCGGCACTTTGTACCTGCTGCACCACCTCGCGCCGGGTCGCCTCGTAGAGCTGACGCTCCTCGGGGGAGAGGCTGATGTGATGGATGATCTCGGTCTTGTCCGGCAGCTCCGTCAGCACCTGTTGCTTCAGGCGGCGCAGGATGAAGGGGCTGATCACCGCCCGCAGCATCGCCATGTGCTGGGGATCCTTGACCGCCTTGCCAAAGCGGCGCTTGAACTCCCCGAGGCTCCCGAGCAGGCCGGGGTTGATGAAGCTGAACAAGCTCCACAGCTCCCCCAGATGGTTCTCGATGGGGGTGCCGGAGAGGGCGAGGCGAAAATCCCCGTCGAGCTGGAACAGCAGCTTGGCGCGCTGGGTACCGGCATTCTTGATTTGCTGTGCCTCGTCCAGCACCATGCTCGACCAGCGGCGGGACTTGAGTGCGTGGGAGAGACTGCCGAGCATACCGTAGTTGACCAGGACGATCTGTCCGGCCCTGGCCCCCTGGATCAGGGTCTCCCGCTCGGCGGGATGGTCGAACACCACCACCTCGAGCTCAGGGGCAAAGCGGGCCACCTCCTCCTGCCAGTTGGTGACCACTGACTTGGGCACCACCACCAGCGCCGGGCCCAGGTGCTGGCGCATACGCAGCACGATGAGGGCCTGCAAGGTCTTGCCCAGGCCCATGTCATCGGCCAGACAGGCGCCAAAGCCGTGATGGGCTAGGGTCGCCATCCAGCGTACCCCCTCCTTCTGATAGTCCCGCAGCGCCGTCAGCAGCTCGGGGGGACAGCTCACCTCCTGCTGCCACTCCTGCTGGAGATTCTGCCAGGCGGCATCCCCCTCGGTGGTGATGACGGAGAGCAGGCGGGCCAGCGGATAGGCCAGCTTGTTGTTGATGCGCTGCTCGTTGTCCAGCATGGCGCCGAGCACGGTGAGGCGTTCCACCAGCTTGTCGCTCAGCATCAGGCTGGTCTTCTCGTCGAGCTGCACCGTGCGCTGGCCCGGTGTCAGCTGGCGCAGGATGAGGCGAAGATCGAGGATCTGGTGCTCGTCCAACGAGAGCGCCCCCTCCACCTGGAACCAGTCCTGACGCCGCTCGATGCGCAGGCTCAGGGCCGCTTCATCGAGGCTCTTGAGGCGGGCGCTGTCCTGGTGCCAGTGCACCACCACACCGGCGTCCACCAGCTCCGGCAGGGCATTGACCAGGGTGAGCGCCTGCTCCCCGTCCAGCTTCCACTCGTTGCCGGGCAGGCCGATGGGCAACTGGTTGCGAAGGCGTTGGGCATCGTCCTTCTCGGCAGCCAGATCCCGCTGCCAGTAGTGATACTCCCGGATACCCTGGCGCACGATGGCCTCCCCCTTGCCCAGAGGCAAGGGAGGCAGGTCCCCCTCCCGGGTCACCAGCTGGACCACGAGCTGCCCCTCCTGCCAGTCGAGCAGGACGGAGGGAACGCCGGGCCAGGGGGCCAGCTCGGCGTTGCCTCTGAGCCCCGCCACCTGGCTGTGCCAGGGGAGATCGGGGATCGTATCCAGCGTGCGTTGCAGCTCCTCGAGCCCGGCCGGCGGCAATGCCGGAATGGCCTCCAGGGCCGGTAATCTGTCCAGCAGCGCCTGCGGTGTCAGAATAAGCTGCCACAAATCCTGAGCCAGGGGGACGATGTGCGCACCGCGGGCGGCGGGAGCAGGATGTAGTCTGGCGCTCATGCCCTCCCCGCTCTGTACCAGTTGCAGCAGGGGGGCGCTGACGGCCAGTTGCAGCTTCTGTCCCTTGGCATTGAAGAGGCGAGGATGGTTTGCCAGGGGCACCCAGGCATCCCGGGGCAGCTTGCCCATGTTGCGCGGCAGGGTGCGCACCAGTGCCCAGTCAGCTTCGTCCAGCAGGCTGGCGTACTGGGTGGAAAGCAGGGCCGGATCGACCCTTCGCCCGGCGGTCCACTCCCCCTTGGTGCTCTGCTTCTGGATCTTGCACTCGAGCTCGGGCCCCTCGGCGTGGAGCAGCCATACCAGCCGCTCCTGAGGCTTGCGCACACCGCTCGAGCGCCCCAGCCCCTGCAACCAGTTGAGCCAGCTCGCCGAGGCGGGCGCCTTGCCTTCCTCGCCCTGTGCCCCCTCCTCGTCCTCATCCAGGGGGGAGGCGCGCAGCGAATGCAGCGGGGCACGCACCGCCCCCTGCCCCAGCAAGAGCCGCAACAGATCCTGGCAGAAGGCCATCAGACGGTGGCGCGGCTCGGCCTCCAGCAGGTGGGAGAGATCCCACTTGTGCAATATGGTCACCTGGGGACTCTGTTCGCCGTGGCGGGCCAGGGCGCAGAGATCGAGCCAGAGATAGCCCCAGTGCAGCTCCTCCAGCGGCAGTTGCAGGGTATCGAACAGCCCCACCGCCTGACCGTGGCGATCGCCCGCCCACTGTCCCAGCAGATCCGCCAGCAGGGGGGAGCCATTGCCCAGGCTGCGCTGCCACTTCTTGCGCTGTTCGCTCCCCTGTACGGGATCCGCCTGCTGCAACCAGCCGAGCCAGAGCAGGGCGCTGAACATCCTGGGCCAGGACCCGGCCCCCTCCTGCACCTGCCACAGCCCAAGCGCTCTCTGGAGCCGTTCGGCCAGGGGCTGTTCATCCTCCCGCGCCGCCAGTTGTTGCAACGCGGGCCAGTGAGTGGTCACCTCGCCGGTCAGCGGGCCGCAGAGCCACTCCCACTCGGTGGCCAGCGCCTCGACCCGCGCCGCCAGTGCAGGGGCGCAAGGGGTGACCAAGGACGCCAGCGGCCAGCTCGCCTCCGGCTCGGCATCCAGCAGGGTCTGCAGGGCGAAGTGTTCGAGCAGCAGGGTTTGCCAGGCGGGGCTGGAGCCAGGCAGCAGGCGATGGGCGTCGGGCAGATCCAGCAGGCTCAGGAGCTCCGCGCTCTGGTAATAGGCCGGGATCTGCCCCGCCTCCCCCAGGCAGAGCTCGCGCACCACCCCTTGTGCCACCTCCTGCCCCGTGACCGAGGGCACCCGGCGCCAGTCCGGCATGGGGCAAGCCCCCGAGCGTACCGCCAGGATCAGGGTCAGGGTCCCCTCCGCCGTCAGGCTCCACTGCTGCTCCGTGCGCTGGCGGATCAGCCCGAGCCGCTCCAGCCGGTTCAGGGTGTCGGTCAGCGAATGCTGCCCATGCAGCGTGTCTTGCAGGTAACGGGTGCTGGCGGCGCGCTGCAGTTGCAGCTCGCAGAGCAGGGCATGGCAATCCGAAGAGAGGGTGAAGGCTGACATCGGAACTCACGGGCAGATGCAAAGGCGGAATTTTAACGGGAAAGCGGCGGCGGCTCGACCCTTAAGCGCGAATTAGCACAAAAAAAGCGGCGCAGGGATCTGGAAGCGCCGCCACGGCCAGGGCTCAGGCTGCCGGCGCCATAAAAAAAGGCGCCGCAGCGCCTCTTGATTGAGCCAGGAGTCACCCTCAGCCTTCGAGCCGTGCCAGGCGGGATTCCAGCGCCTGCAACTGCGACTTGAGGCGCTCGACTTCCTCTTCCAGCTGGCTCAGGCGATCGGCGGCAGGAGAGGCGTGGCTGACTGCCGGTGCGCTCTGTGCCAGGGCCTCCAGGTCTATCTCCCCGCCAAACAGGTGGGCGTAGCGGGACTCCCGCTTGCCCGGCTCCCGGGGCAGCTTGACCACATAGGGCCCCCGCTCGACGAGGCCGGCCAGCACGGCATCCACCTCGGTCACGTCGTCGAAACTGCACAGGCGATTGGTGCGCGAGCGCAGTTCACCCGGGGTCTGCGGGCCGCGCAGCAAGAGTTCGCAGACAATGCCGAGCTCCTGGGCCGTGAACTTGAGCTCGCCAAATTCGGTGTTACAGAAGCGGTGCTGATAGCGCGGCACCCGGGCGTTGAAACCGGCGGTATTGACCACCAGGCGGCGGCGGATCAGCTCGTCGATCACGGCGCGGATGTCCAGCTCGGCGAGCTCCAGCACGGGCTCGCGGTTACTCTTCTGGTTGCAGGCGTTGACCAGCGCATTGAGCGAGAGAGGGTACTGATCCGGCGTGCAGATCTCTTTCTCTATCAGGCAGCCGATCACGCGCGCCTCTAATGGGCCTAGTACTATCTCCATGTCATACTCCCTTGCCAAACAAGACGTTAAGACGGTTATCTTAGCCAAGACGCTCCCGCCGTCCAGCACTCAAGCCCGTTTTTGCGAGCCGATGCCCCCCTTGGTGCAACCTTGTACAGCTCCTGCCCCGACGTGGCTATACAGACTTGTCGACCCGGGTGTCCGCTCCCGTGGTCAGGATGCGCACCCTGTCCCCCTTGGCGAAGGTGAGTGCGGGATCCTGCTCCTGCACGACGTTGAGCAGTTTGCCCGCCTCCGTCTTGATCAGCAGCTCGACCGTCTGCCGGCCCTGCCCGCTCTGCTGGTTACCCTGGCGGCGGCGGGAGACTTCGGCCCCCGCGACGGCCCCCACTTTGGTGGCGACGGTCTGGCCGGAGCCACCGCCAAATTGGCTGCCGACGGCGGCTCCCAGCGCGGCCGCCCCTATGGTGCGAAGGGGCCGGGTAGTTCCCTGCCGGGGCGCCTCCTGGGTGAGGAGGCGGCTCTCCTGTACCGTGCCGTATTCCACCTGGGCGCTGGTGCCCGCGACAGCGGGCGAACCCGTCAGGGCGAGCAGGCTGATGACGATGAATGCACTCTTCTTCACGATGTCGACTCCGGTGACAACCAAGACCCGATGACGCCGACCCCGCCTTGGGCCACGCCATCCCCCCGGGGAGACTACACCACCAACCGACATTCCGCACCTGATTTAGGAATAAATTTGCCGATAGCGCTCACCCAATACCTCCAAAATGATCTGCTGGTCTCCTGTTAGCTCCGTTACTTGTGGCGGAGCTTCTCCCAGTCGATATTCATGGATGCCACCAAAGCGCAAAAAGATCCAACGGGCCGTCGGCTGCTGGGTCGGTTTCTTTTTCATATCAGCCACACTGCGATTCTGCTCCACTAATCCCTGCCGGATCCGGTGCTCCAACGCTGCGTAAATCATCAGGCTACAGGTCATCACCATGAGCAACGCTTCAATCCGCTCCGGCTTTTTCAGGTACAGTGAGGAGGTTAAAAACTCCGGGCTCTTGAGAAAACGAAAGCCCCGTTCGACATTCTGCTGCGCTTTATAGGTGGCCAACAGTTCGGCCATGGTCAGCGTATCGCTGTGGTCATTGGTCGCCAGGATGAACACCCCGGTCTGGTTGCGGGCCTCTTCAACGCAAGCCAGGCTAGTTGCCGCCAACCCAGTGATTTGAAACTGATGGCCAATTGGCTCTTCGCCACGCTTGGGTCTGCCACGTCCTGTATAAACGGGTTCACCTACCACTTCGGCATCCAGTTGCAGCAGCATCAAGCTGGCGGTAAAACAGCTCAACTCAGCTTGGGCATCCGCCTCACAAGCAAAGCGTCGGGCACACAATTTGGCGAAGGCTTTGAGCTCGCGGGTACTGTCTTTGAGCAGGTTTTTGGCCAATGTCTGCTGCTCGCGGTGGCTGGCCTGTTCGCTGCGCACCAGCAACCAACGTTGCGCGACCCCGGCATAATTCGCGTGTTGCCAACGGCCATGATAGCCATTGCCCAGAGCGGTCAGCGGTTGTGCACCTATGGTTGCCACGGCCTGCTTTGCCTCATTGAGAGTGACGGGCACCCGGGTCACAAATAGTTGCTGCTGTTGCGCCAGTAATTGCAAGGTATCGGCGCAGTACAGTGCGGCATCGCCGACCAGATAACGGCACTCCTGCGCGGCCTTGAGACTGTTCAAATGGCGACGAACGGTCTGGGCAAAGGCTTTGGTGTCATTACTATTGCCGCTCAGGGCCTGCATATAGACAGGTAGGCCGGCCTGATTTTCACAGATGAGCTCAAGGATCACTTGATTCAGCTCTGGCCGGTGATCACGACTATAACCACGCACCAGTTGCAGCTTACCGACCAGATCCCCATCGGCACAGTCATAGGCGCCATCGACGTGGAAGCTGGTAATATCGAGGTGCACTGCGGTGCTTTTGAGCCCCAGCCGCTCGACAACTTGCGCCGCCATCACCTGATACAAGGCGCTGACATCGGCCTCAAAGAGGGCATCGAGACAGCGACCGAGCACATCATCATTGAGGTCATCAGCACAGATCCCGGGGCCAATCAGGCGCTCAACCGGCTTGTTAGCGAAGAATTGCGGGAACATGTGCAGGGTGCTGCTGTGAAAGCCGAGGCCGTTCACTATCATGGCGACCAAGGCTTCACCATGTGAGACCTTGAAAGGCGGGGTTTTGGGGAGCAAGGCATCGATCATGCGGGCAATGCCCAGTTCCTGGCAGAGTGCGGCGACCAAACCAAGGTGATCGAGGTTACGGATCGAGATAGCGGGTGCGGCCATGATGATCTACCTGCAAAAGAGAGTAATAGATCAGAACGGCCGATCGCCGTCAAGCACTGAAAATAGCAAAATCAGGTGCGGAATGACGGC
>NZ_JBFOCW010000077.1:0-38896 GCF_040908005.1 Aeromonas sp. s1(2024)
GAAGGATTCGAACCTTCGAAGGCAGAGCCGTCAGATTTACAGTCTGATCCCTTTGGCCGCTCGGGAACCCCTCCCCAAGTGCGAGGCGCATACTACCAGATCCGGCAAGGTTGTGAACCCCTTGGCCGCATTCTGACGACAAAAAAGTGTCAAGTGGTCATTTTTTGATATGTTTCGCTCAAAATTCACACTTTTCAATGACTTTTATGTCGCTGCCGAAACGGCGAGGGGGCGTAGGGGGCTGGCAGCCAGGAGCCCCGGGGCTCCTGGCGGATCATGGGGAGCGGGCGCTCGCTCAGGCGTCGGCGGGGCGGGCCTGCTGGCAACCCTGCACCGCATGGGCGATGAGTTCGAGGGCGCTCTGCTCGCAGGGGGGCAGCACCTCGTCGCAACTCGCGATCGGGGTGACGCGATCTCCCCATTTGATGAGGGCGGCGCCCCAGGTCAGCCCGGCCCCGAAGGCGGCGGTCAGCAGGTAGCTGTTCGGCTTGACCCGACCCTGCTCCAGCGCCTCGCACAGGGCGATGGGCACAGTGGCGGCGGAGGTGTTGCCGTACTGCTCTATGTTGACCATCACCTTCTCCATGGGGGCATTCATCCGCTTGGCCAGGGTCTCGATGATGCGCACGTTCGCCTGGTGCGGCACGATGAGGTCGACCTGCTCGGGGGCGATGCCCGCCTGGGCCAGTACGGTGCCGGTGGCTTCGCCCATGCCGCGCACGGCGCGCTTGAAGATCTCCTGCCCCTCGAAGTTGAACGTGAAGAGGCCGTCAATGTCGGCGAAACGCACCCGATCCGTACCGAAGTTCGGCACGTGCAGTATCTCCCGCGCTTCGCTGTCACAACCGAGCTTGCTGGCAATCAGGCCGCTCTCCTGCTCGCTCGCCTCGATGATGACGGCGCCTGCGCCATCCCCGAACAGCACGGCGGTGTCGCGCTTGGCCCAGTCCAGCAACTGGGTCAGTCGCTCGGCACCGATCACCAGCACCCTTTGCATCATGCCGGTCTGCACCAGGGAGGTGGCGACCGAGAGGGCATAGACGAAGCCGGTGCAGGCGGCGTTGAGGTCGAACACCGCCGCCTTGTGGGCGCCGAGGGCCTGCTGCACGGCGGAGGCGCCATTGGGGACCAGCGTGCCCGGTGTGGCGGTCGCCAGGATGATGCCATCGAGGGTGGCGGCGTCCAAACCTGCGCACGCCAGGGCGCGACGGGCGGCCAGGGTGGCGAGCGCCTGGGTGCTGACATGGGAGACCCGGCGGGCCTTGATGCCGGTGCGCGGGTAGATCCACTCGTCCGAGGTATCCATGATGGTGCCGAGGTCATCGTTGGTCAGCGAGGCGGGGGGCAGGCATTTTCCCCACCCGGTGATAGTGGCGTATGTCATCTTGTCGTCGCTTGTCGTGATGGCCGCTCTGGGGCGGAAAGTGGCGAAATTATGCCGCACGGGGCGTTCACTGTCATCCTGCGGTCCCCCCAGTGTAAGGGGAGTGGCGGGAGCAAGACCGTGATTTTGCTTAAATTTCCGCTTCTCCTTGCCGTAAGATGAAGGCCCGATCCCGGCGACCCCTTCCCGAGGTGACTCCTGTGCACAAAGCGAATCTCAATCTCTTGCCCACCCTCAAGGTGCTGCTGGAGACCCGCAACATCAGCCGGGCGGCGGAGCTGCTGAACCTGAGCCAGCCCTCCATCAGCAAGCAGCTCGGCCAGCTTCGCAGCGAGTTTGGCGACGAGCTGCTGGTGCGGGAAGGGCAGCGCTGGCTGCTGACCCCGCGGGCCGAGGCCCTGGCGGCCCAGCTTGCCGATTCCCTCGGTGCCCTGGAGCGGCTCTACGAGGCGCCGGAATTTGCCCCCGAGCGCTGCGAGCGGGTGTTTCGGCTCGCCTCCTCCGACTACGTGGCCCAGCACATCCTGCCGGACATCTGTGCGGCCCTGGCGAGGGCCGCCCCCCGGGCGGCGCTGGAGTACAGCCTGTGGGACAAGCGCCAGTTGCCCCAGCTCTGGCAATCGGAGCTGGACATGGTCTCCACCATCACGGAGCTGGTGCCGGACCAGATCCGCGGCCTGCATCAGGGGGAGGACAGGCTGGTGGTGCTGATGGGGCGCCATCACCCGCTCTCTGGCATGGCGCTCAGCCTGGAGGATTACCTCGCCTGGCCCCACCTGCAGGTGAGCGGGGGCGGGGACAAGGACAGCCCGGTGGAGCAGGTGCTGGCCCCCCGCGGGCTCTCCCGCCGCTGGTTTGCCCGGGTGCCTTTCTTCCAGGCGGCGGTGGAGGTGCTGCTGCGCACAGACTGTCTGATGACCACCCCGGCCCATATCGCTTGGCAGCTCTCCCGGGAACATGCCCTGAGTTTTTGCGATCTCCCCTTCGCCACCCGGGTCCAGCAGTATCATCTGCTGTGGCACCAGCGCCACCACCTGGATCCGGCTCACCGCTGGTTTCGCGAGCTGGCCTATCCCTTCCTGCGGGATCACCTGCAATTCACCCTGGGGGAGAGTCGCAAGCAGTTGGCCCGAGGGCCGCAGGTGAGCCGCTGATGGCAGCGGGTTGTGCCACTCTATAGCCACTGGCTATGGACTCTATTCATAACTTTCACTTTTGGCATAGCGAGCCACCCCCTACCCTGATCCAGGGTGACAACAATCGACACGAAGGAAGAGAAGGTATGGAGCTGACGAGTTGGCTGGCGCTGGCCGCCATTTGCGTGATGGGGGCCATCAGCCCGGGGCCGAGCCTGGCACTGATCATCCGCAATACGGTGCAGGGAGGGCAGGGCCACGGGGTTGCCACGGCGCTGGGACATGGCCTGGGAGTCGGCATCTATGCGCTGATCACGGCCCTCGGCCTCGCCATCCTGATCACCCAGACCCCGCTGCTGTTCGATCTCATCCGCTACGGCGGCGCGGCGTTTCTCGCCTGGCTCGGGATCAAGGCGCTGCTGGCCAGGCCCGCAGGGGGTGAGGCAGGCAAGGAGGAGGGGCACCCGCCACGGGGACGTCAAGGGGCGTTCGAGGGCTTTATGGTGGCCTTCTTGAACCCCCAGCTCGCCATCTTCTTTATCGCCCTGTTCAGCCAGTTCGTGCATGCCGACACCGGCTGGCGTGAGGGGGGCATCATGATGCTGACCGCAGGCGGCATCGATGCGCTCTGGTATGTGCTGGTGGCCCTGGTGCTCTCTCGCGGGCCCGTACTCGCCTGGCTCAAGGCCAAATCCACCGTGATAGACAAGGTGAGCGGCCTGGTGCTGCTGGGGCTGGCCCTCAAGGTCGTGATCTAGCTCCGCGTCGGGTGCCAGCGTAGTCGGCATTCTGTCAGGGCCGGGGGATGAGGGGCAGCCAGATGTCCTTGTACGGGTGCCAATCCTGCATTCTGCGGTGATCTTAAGCGGGATCAAGGCGGGGGGCGGGGAGTCTGGTTAGAGTGGCGGCCATTTGCAGCCCTTCGAACCGGACGTTATGCGCGATCAGAACCATCACAACCGCCTGGAGTTGCTGGCCCCGGCCAAGAACCTTGCCTATGGCATCGAGGCCATCAACCACGGCGCCGACGCCGTCTACATGGGCGGCCCCGCCTTCGGTGCCCGCAGCGCAGCAGGCAACAGCCTCGAGGACATCGAGGCGCTGGCGCGCCATGCCCACCGCTTCGGCGCCCAGGTCTTCGTCGCCTTCAATACCCTGCTGCACGACCACGAGCTGGAGCAGGCCCGGCGCCTGACCCACCAGATCTACCAGGCGGGCGCCGATGCGCTGATCGTGCAGGACATGGGGCTGCTGGCGCTCGATTTGCCCCCCATCGCGCTGCACGCCAGCACCCAGACCGACAACCGCACCCCGGAAAAGGTGAAGTTTCTGCAGGACGTGGGCTTCTCCCAGGTGGTGCTGGCCCGCGAGCTCTCCCTTGCGCAGATCCGCGAGATAAGCGCCGCCACGAGCGTGCAGCTGGAGTTCTTCATCCACGGCGCCCTGTGCGTCTCCTACAGCGGCCAGTGCAACATCAGCCACGCCCGCACCGGGCGCAGCGCGAATCGCGGCGAGTGCGCCCAGCTCTGTCGGCTGCCCTGTTCCCTGCAAACGCCAGGGGGGGAGGTGCTGGTGGAAAACAGCCACCTGCTCTCCTTGAAAGACATGGATCAGACCGACAATCTGGAGGCGCTGATCGCCGCAGGGATCCGCTCCTTCAAGATTGAAGGGCGCCTCAAGGGGCTCGACTACGTCAAGAACGTCACCGCCTGGTATCGCCAGAAGCTGGACACCATCCTGGCGAGCCGCCCCGATCTGGTGGCCGCTTCCGCCGGTCGTTGCAGCTACACCTTTACGCCGGATCCCAAGAAGAGTTTCAACCGGGGCAGCACCGACTACTTCCTCCATGGCCGACAGCCAGGCATCGACTCGCCGCGTAGCCCGAAATACGTCGGGGAGCCGCTCGGGCGCGTCACCAGCGTGACCCGCGATGGCATCGAGATCGACGGCCAGGCCGTTGCCCTCAACAACGGCGATGGCCTCGGCTTCTTCAAGCCGGGGGGGGAGCTGGTGGGGATGCGCCTCAATAAAGTGGAAGAGAAGGCACAGAGCAAGCGGTTACTCCTGTCGGAACCCATGCCCGGTCTCAAGGTGGGCACCGAGATCTTTCGCAACCACGATCAGGCCTTCAGCAAGCAGCTCGAAAAGGGGAGCGCGGATCGCCGTATCCGGGTCGATATGCGGCTATCGGAGTGCGACGAGGGACTGCGGCTCGAACTTGTGGACGAGCAGGGCATTGGTGCCGCCGTCACGCTCCCCTGCGACCAGCAGCCGGCCGACAACCCGGAACGGGCGCTGCAACAGGCCAGGGATCAGCTCGGCAAACTCGGCAACACCCTGTTTGTGGCTCGCCAGATTGAGTTGGCATTCACTCGCCCGCTGTTTATTGCGGCTTCACAGCTTAACGGATTGCGCCGGGACGGCATTGCCGCCCTGGAGGCGGCCCGTCTGGCTGCCTACCGGCGACCCGAGCGGCGCATTCCCCTGCGAGGCGCCGTTTATCCCCAGCATCGGCTCTCTTACCTCGGCAATGTGCTGAACAGCGCGGCGGAGCAGTTCTTTCGCGAACACGGGGTGGGGAGCATCGCCCCCGCGTATGAGGCGAACAAGGAGGAGCGGGAAGTGGTGCTGATGACAACGAAGCACTGCATCCGCTACAGCCAGCAGCTCTGCCCCAAGGAGGTGCCCGGTCTCAAGGCCGAGCCCCTGGAGCTCAAGATGGGCAAGGAGAGTTTCCGCCTGCGCTTTGACTGCCACCGCTGCGAGATGCAGGTGATGGGCAGCCTGAAGAGGGGATGATTGCCCGTGTGGGCATGGGGTTGGAGCGGATTTGATGGCAGTATGGGGCGCGGCCTTGTCACGGATATCCCGTGGCGAGCCGCCTTCCCCCAGCCTTCTTCTGACAAAGGATCCGTCATGAACATCCATGCACTGCCGTTTTGCACCACGAACTGGGCCGAGGTCCCGCCGACCGAACACAAGGGAGAGCGCGGCGTCGCCCGCTGGCACACCCGGCAGTTCGGGGAGCTGCGGGTGCGAATGGTGGAGTACTCCCCCGGGTATCTGGCGGATCACTGGTGCAGCAAGGGCCATGTGCTGCTCTGCCTCGAAGGGGAGCTGCACACCGAGTTGCAGGATGGCCGCGTCTTCACCCTGACGCCGGGCATGAGCTACCAGGTGGCGGACAACGCCGAACCCCATCGCTCCTATACCGAACTGGGCGCTCGCCTCTTTATCGTCGACTGAGCCGCCCTCTTTCCCGCTTTCCCCTTGCGCTTCAGGAACTTGCCATGCTTGAACTCAGACCCAACTGCGAGTGCTGTGACCGGGATCTGCCCGCCGACACGGCGACGGCCTACATCTGCTCCTTCGAGTGCACCTTCTGCGCCGAGTGCAACGATCAGTATCTGCACCTGACCTGCCCCAACTGTGGCGGCGAGCTGGTCAGGCGCCCGCGCCGCCCGGCGGCCAAGCTGGTGAACAACCCCGCCTCCCTCCAGCGCGTCTTCAATCCTGCTCTGAAAGCGGCGCTGGGCAAGGGGGGCTAGGGCCCTCCCTTCATGGGAAGGGCTGGACTGGCAACTGGCTCGTCCCTGTGGCTCTTGACCTTCTCCCGGCGGCAGCCCCTATCAAGGGGGCTCACACCAAAGGAGCAAAAGATGACGGAGCGATTCGAAGGAGAAGGGGCGAAGGCCTATGACAGCCGCATCCCCCTGCTGGTGCCAGGCTACGAGCTGCTGCACCAGCTTTGTGCCTCCCGGCTGATGGCCGCGCTGGGTCAGCAGGCCCGGGTGCTGCTGGTTGGGGTGGGCACGGGCAGCGAGTTGCTGCTGCTTGGCCGTCTCTGCCCCCGCTGGACCTTTGTGGCCCTGGATATCTCGGCGGACATGCTGGCCCATGCCAGGATGCGGGCCGAGCAGGCGGGCATGGGGGAGAGGGTGTGCTGGCACCTGGGCGCATTGCCTGTGGTGGATAAGCCCTGCGATGGTGCACTCTGTCTGCTGGTTCTGCACTTTCTGGCGCAAGATGCCAAAGCCGCGCTATTGGGTGATATTTATCGCCAGCTCAATCCTGGTGCTCCTCTGCTGCTGGCGGATCTGATGGCGCCCACGGACCCGCTCGAGCGAAAGGCGATGGGGTTGCAAGCGGCCCTCGCCGGTCTGCCGCTTCCTGCCTGCGAGCAGATGGTGCGCCGCCTCGGAGAGGATTTCACCTCCCTGGACGAGGGACAGACCCGGCGCCTCTTGCAAGGGGCCGGTTTCGCGGCGGCGCACCGCTTCTTTCAGGCGCTGGGGTTTCACGGCTGGCTGGCGCAGCGGCAGTGAGCCCTGGCCGGGTGGCGCCGGATCAACGAGAGGCCCTCTCCAGCGTCAGCAGTGCCTGCTTGATGGGCAGGCCTCCCGCATAGCCGGTGAGGCTGCCATTCTGGCCGATCACCCGGTGGCAGGGGATGATGATGGAGAGCGGATTGCGGCCGTTCGCGGCACCCACCGCCCGCACCGCGTTTGGCTTGCCGATGGCGCGGGCGATGTTGCCGTAGCTGCGGGTCTCCCCGTAGGGGATGTCGCACAGCGCCTGCCACACCGCTTTCTGAAACGCCGTGCCCCTGGGGGCGAGCGGCAGGGTGAAGCGCTGCAACCGGCCCGCGAAGTAGTCCCGAAACTCGGCGAGGAAGGGGGCGAGCGCCTCGCCGTCCTGCTGCCAGTCCTGCATGTCGGGGAGCGGCCGCAGTCCGGCCAGGAAGTCCACGTGGACCAGACCGCGTTCGTCGATGGCGACCAGCAGTTCGCCCTGGTCGGTGGGCATCATGTCATAGCGGATCATGGGCTCTTCTCCTCGTCTTGTGTCTGTGTTGGCCGGGTGAGCAGCGCCGGTTGTTCACTCATGGCGTGCCACAGCCAGCTCGCGGCATAGGCGCGCCACGGTTGCCAGGGGGCGCTGCGCGCTGTCACCTCTTTCACCGGCAGCTTGTCACCGCCCCCCAGCGCCTTTTGCAGCACGAGATCCGAGGCGGGGAAGGCATCCGTGTCCAGCCCGCAGCGCAGCCGCCAGTAAGCGACCGTCCAGGGACCTATGCCCGGCAGCGCGAGCAGTTGTTCGTCGCTTGCCGTGGCGAGGGTGAGTGCGCCGCTTGCGAGCGCCGAGGCGAGCCCTTGCAGGGTGCGGATGCGGCTGCCAGGCATGCCGATGCCGTCAAGATCCAGCTCGCACAGCTGGGTCGGGGTGGGCAGCTGCGCGGTGCCGAACTGAGCCTGGGTGCGCGCCACCAGGCGCCCCATGATGGTGATGGCACCCTTGACCGACACCTGCTGGCCTACGATGGCGCGCAGCATCACCTCGTATTCATCCCACCCCCCCGGCAGCCGCACCCCGGGCCATCGTCCCTGGATGCCGGCGAGCAGCGGATCCTGCCCCAGGTGTTCGCCGATGCGGCTCATGTCGGCGTCGAGATCCCACATGCGGCGCACGCGGTACAGGATGTCCAGCAGCGCACCCGGCGGCAGATCCCGCACCGTGAGTCTGAGCCTCTCCCCCTCGACGGGCTCGATGCGGATGAGCCCCTCCTGCTCGCCGACCCGGTGGCGACGCTCGTAACCGTGCTCATCCACCCGCTCCAGCCCCGGAATGGCGCGCAACCGGTAGAACGCGAGCATGGCCTGGACGTCGAACGGCGGGCGATACAGCAGGTGCAGTTGCAGGCTAGATTGCGGTGTCTCCTGCGGCGCGCCCCCTTCCTGCTTGCGCAGGGCGCCCGGTGTCATGCCATACGCCTGCAGCCAGGCGTCGTTGAAGCGGCGAATGCTTGCAAAGCCTGCGGCAAACGCCACGTCCGTGATGGGCAGGCGCGTCTCCGTCAGCAGCCGTTTCGCAAGCAGCAGGCGGCGCGTCTGCTCCACCTGTTTCGGCGAGGCGCCGAGATGTTGCTCGAACTGGCGCCTCAGGGTGCGCTCCGTGATCCCGGCTTGCGTTGCAAGGGAACCCAGGCTGTGCTCCGCCAGCTCGCCGCGCTCGATGCGCGCCAGCACCAGGGCGACGAGCGGTGGCAGATCGCCGCTCTGAGCCGGTGCGAGCTCGGGGCGACAGCGCAGGCAGGGGCGCAGCCCGTGCTGCTCCGCCGCCGCCGCGAAGCGAAAATAGCGCACATTGTGCTCGTGCGGTGCTCGCGCCGGACACACGGGGCGGCAATAGATGCCGGTGGAGAGCACCCCGGTGAAGAAGCGACCATCGAAACGCGTGTCTCGCGCGAGGCGTGCGGCGTGGCACTGCTCCCGGGTGAGACCCGGGATAATCTCGTCCCGTTGGGATGAATGCGGGGGCTCTGTGGTCATGGCATGGCTCGGGTTGCTGTGGGCATGTCCCAGAGACTAAGCGGGGGCGAGAGGGGTGACTAGCCAAAAACGGACAGGAATAGCAAAAATAGTGCGATCCGAGGAATCCCAGTCCTCCCTTTGTAAGGTAAGGGGGGCAGGACCCCACCCTAACCCTCCCCTTCGTAAGGGGAGGGGACAAACAGCTCCCCTCTGTGAACGGGGCGGGGTTAGCTCCTCCCCCTTGTGAAGGGGGAGGCTGGGAGGGGGTTCAACCTCGCTTATTTCAGATAGCGCTGTTCGAGGTGTTTGCGCAGCCACTGGGGATTGAGCGCCTCACCGGTCGCGCGGCGAATGAGCTCGTCCGTGCCGTGCAGGCTGCCCTGGGACCAGATGTGGCGGCCGAGCCAGCCAAAGATCTCCGGCAGGCGGCCCGCTTCGATGAGCTGGCCCATGTCGCCGAGTTCACGCTCGAGCGCGAAGCGCAGCTGCGCCGCGTACATGGCGCCGAGCGTGTAACTCGGGAAGTAGCCGAATGAACCGTCCGTCCAGTGGATGTCCTGCATGCAGCCGTTCTGGTAATTGCCCTTCGTGGACAAGCCGAGCCACTGTTGCATCTTCGCGTCCCACAGCTCGGGGATGTCCGCGACCTCGATGCGCCCTTCCATCAGGTCCCGCTCCAGCTCGTAGCGCAGGATGACGTGGGCCGGGTAGGTGACCTCGTCCGCATCAACCCTGATAAAGCCGGGCTCGACCCTGTTGTACAGCTTCTCGAGGTTCGCGGGTGCGAGCGCATCCTCTGCCCCGAAGTGCGCGCGAATGCGCGGCGCAATCAGCGCGAGGAACGCGGGGTGATGGCCGAGCTGCATCTCGCAGAACAGGCTCTGGCTCTCGTGAATGCCCATGGAACGCGCCTCGGCCACCGGCTGGCCGAGCAGTGCGCGCGGCAGGCCCTGCTCGTAGCGTGCGTGGCCCGTCTCGTGGACGATGCCCATCAGGCTGGAGACGAACTCCTGCTCGTTGTAGCGCGTGGTGATGCGCACGTCCGTCGGCACGCCGCCGCAGAACGGGTGGCTGCTCACGTCGAGCCTGCCGTGAGCAAAATCAAAGCCGAGCAGTCCCATCACCTCCTGGCCGAGCGCCTGCTGCGTCGCAACCGGGAACGGGCCTTGCGGGGTGAGGAGGGTGTCGCTCTTCTGCCGCTCGCTCACGGTCTGGATCAGGTTTGGCAGCCAGCCGGTCAGATCGCCGAAGATCTCGTCGAGCCGGGCGCTGGTCATGCCCGGCTCATAGAGCGCCAGCATGGCATCGTAGGGGCGTACCCCCAGCGCATCGGCACGCAGGCGAGCCACCTCGCGCGAGAGTGTCACCACCTCGGTGAGGTTGGGTGCAAAGCTCGCCCAGTCGTTCTCCTTGCGCTGGCGACGCCAGGCGTGCTCGCATTTGCTGCCGGCGAGGGACAGCGCCTCCACCAGCGCCCCCGGCAGCAGGCTTGCATCCTGCCACTGGCGCTTGATCTCCCGCAGGTTCGCACGCTGGTGCTCGTCCAGCGGTTCACTCTCTGCCTTGGCAATCCACTCCCCAAGCTCGGGGGCGGTGCGCTTGCCGTGGATCAGCACGCCGAGCTCCGCCATCGCTTCGGCGCGGGCCTCGTTGCCCCCCTCCGGCATCATGGCGGCCTGATCCCAGCCGCAGATGGCGGAGAGGTGGGAGAGGCGGTGCAGTTGTTGCTGATGTTGTTCGAGTTTCTGGTATGACATGGGATTGTCCTTGTTATCGTCCCTGATGATATGCACCCCGTACCTGGCATGATCGGGGCCGCCCGATGCTAGCACTGCCATCCATCCTGGTGCCACCCTCAGGCAGTCAGCCGAGGCGCTTCTGGTGCCGTTCGCGGTTTTCCGCCTTCTTGCGCTCGCTCTTGCGCAGCAATACGTAGAGCGCACCGCTGCCGCCGTGGCGGCGCTCGGCGCTGTGCATGGCCATCACCGAAGGTAACTGTGGCAGCCAGGCGCTGACATGGCTCTTGAGCAGGGCACGCGGGGTGCTGCGCTCCCCCTTGCCGTGCAGGATCAGCAGGCAGCGGATATCCCGCACTTCGCATTCGGCAATGAACTGCACCAGGGCGATACGGGCCTCGTTGAGCGTCTTGTGGTGCAGGTCGAGGGAGCCTTGCAGCTCGTATTTGCCAAGGCGCAGCTTCTTGTAGACCCCCTCCTGCACGCCGTCACGCTTGAAGCCGACGATGGCATGGGGGTCCAGCATCTCGACTGCTTCCGTGCCGAGGTGATCCAGGGTGAGTTGTTCGGCGGTGGCGGCTTCCCGGCGCGCGAGTTGCGCCTCGGTGGGCTGGTTGTTGCCCGCAACGGGGGCGATATGGTCGCTGCGAAGGGGCCGCACGTCGGCCACTTCCTGCAGGAACAGTGAGAGTTCGTCGTTATGAGACACGGCAGGCTCCCCGCATGAAAATGAGGGAGCCAGTATAGCGGGCCTTGGTGGGCCTTAGAATGGCAACGCTCGCGGGCCCCGGCCCCTGCCGGGTAAGGCGGTCTGAGCGAGCCTGGTTATTGCCCCTCTTTGGGCGGCTCTGCGTGCATCACCTTGTAGATGAAATAGACCGCATAGGCGCTGATGAGCAGGAAGGTGCCGAAAATCACCAGCATGGACATCAGCCCCACGCTGTTGCCGAACATCAGGTTCATCCAGAATTCCATCTCGTTCACTCCTGTCACTGGGCGGTGACAGGCATGATAGATACCTCTTCAGGAGGGAGGGGATGATCTCGATCAACTCCCTCTCTGGTTATTTAATCGGCAGCAAATTCTGTGAGCCGACGCGCATCCGGCGCGTCAGGTCGCCGGACTGGACGCTATTTTGCTTTCTCCAGGGTCGGTTCGGTGAGGGGCGTGATGCGCCAGCCCTGCTGCTCCAGCAGGGCGAGCAGCCCGTGCTCGCCGTAAAGATGCAGGGCCCCTACCACGATAAAGCTCTCGTTCGGCAGGCTGGGCCACTTCTTGACCCAGTTGCGGTTGCGCTCTGCCAGCAGGGTCTGTTCCAGCCAGGCTTGCAGCTTGGGCGGCGCCATCTCCTCCCTGAGCAGATTGATGAGGGTGGCCTCGTCCCCGTTCTGCCAGGCGGTCATCACGGCGTCGAACCCCTGCTGGATGTCGGGTAGCTCGTCCAGGGTGCTCTCCAGCATCAGGGTCTGGTTGTCGCCGACGCTCGCGAGATAGCCGAGCTGCTCCAGCAGGGTCTCCAGCCCGACGATGGGCTTGCCGCCGTCGTTCGCCCGCTTGGCGAAGTGCTGGTCGACACCGTATTCACCGCGATAGCCGGTGCGCTCCAGGGCCGCCTGGGTCAGGGTAATGGCCGCAAACCAGGGACGCAGCGGGGCCAGCATGCTCTCGTTCAGACCATTCTGGCCCGCGGCGATGAGGGTGCGACGGTAGAGGTCTATGGGCAGGTGATCCTTGAGGGTCTTGCCGTCGACGAGCCGGGTGATGGCGCCCATCTCCTGCCACTGCTCCTGGCTGATGTGGGTCATGTCCACCTCCATCACCAGGGCGCGGCTCTGCTGCCAGGCGCGCTCCACCGGGTCCGGCAGGGGATAGAGAGAGGGTTTGCCCGCGTGGATGGACCCCAGCAGCCAGTGCTGTTCGTTGCCCTTGTTGATGCGGTAAAAGGCCGGATCGGCCATGGCATGGAGCGGCAGCAGCAGGCAGAGCAGGAAGGAGAGCAGCGTGGGATGGAATCTCATGAGGCACCTTATGTGAGCGGGATGAGTGCTCTATGATAAGTCCTCATTTGTCACAGCCAAGAGGTTTCCCATGCCCCACCTTCGTTTTCGGGCAGTTTCTGTCGACACCCTGCAGCGGATAAGCGCCCCCCTGATGGCGGATCTCTGCGCCCTGACCGGTGGCAAGCCGGAGTTCGTCACCCTGGAGTGCGTGCCGAGCCAGTGGGTACGAGATGGCCAGCCCGAAGCCGGTTTCCCCTTCGTGGAGCTGGTCTGGTTCGAGCGACCGCAGGAGATGCAGGATGCCGCCGCCGCCCTCATCACCCGCCACCTGAAAGGGGTGCTGGGGGAGCAGACCTATGTGGTGGTGCAGGTGCTGCCCATCGTCAAGAGTCACTACTACAGCAACGGCCAGCACTATTGAGCGGGCATCGTTGCTGAGACCGGTGCATGTCAAGAGGAGGGCCACCGAGGGCCCCTTTATCAGGCGGATTTGATCAGCAGCTTGTCAAGCCAGCGGCTTGGCAGCAGGCGGCGCAGCACGGTAAACAATTTGGTCGGGAAGGTGACCGGGTAGCGGTGCCTGGGACGCTTGCTCGTGAGCGCATGCAGTAACGGCGGGATGCAGGCCTCGCTTGGCAGGGTAAAGCCCCGGGCACCCCCTTCACGCTCCAGCCTGGCCAGCGTCTGGGCATAGGCGTCCTGATGGCGGCTGGTGGCGGGGTCTATGTGGCGCAGGAAGGCCTCTCGGGCATTGGCGCGAAACCGGGTGTCGATGGGGCCGGGTTCGATCAGGCTGATGTGCACGCCGCTGCCCGCGAGTTCCAGGCGCAGGGTGTCGGTATAGCCTTCCAGCGCGAACTTGCTGGCGTTGTAGGCGCCACGATACTTCATGGCCACCAGGCCAAGCACCGAGCTGTTCTGCACGATGCGCCCCTCGCCTGCCGCCAGCATGGGGGGCAATATCTGGCGAATGAGGTGATGCCAGCCAAAGAGGTTGGTCTCGAACTGCTCGCGCAGCGCCTCGGTGGGCAGATCTTCCAGCGCACCGGGCTGGCCGTAGGCGCCGTTGTTGAAGAGGCCGTAGAGGCGCCCTTCTGCCAGGGCCAGCGCCTCTGCCGCCCCTTGTTCTATGCTGGTGCTGTCCGCCAGATCCAGTTGCACCGCCAATAGACCCTGCTGCTGCAGCAGGGCCACATCCTCGGCCTTGCGGGCGGAAGCGATGACGGTGAAGCCCCGGGCGCCGAGCGTTCTTGCGGCGGCGAGGCCGATGCCGCTGGAGCAGCCGGTGACGAGCACGAAGGGATGGGGCATGAGCATGGTCCTGATTGACGGCCGGCAGGTGGCCCGAAGCTGGCATGGTAGCGTGGTGCCACCAAAAACAAAACCGGGCCAGAGGCCCGGTTTTCGGTCACATCAGATGCCTGATTACATGATGGTGAACGGCATGATGATGTGGAACTTGACGTCATGCTCGGAGCTGAACATGTTCGGGTAGTACCAGCTGCCCTTGTCGTCCTGTTCGTTGTTGTAGTCGGTGTAGTGCAGCTTGAACAGGGTGCCCTTCAGCTTGCCGTCCTGCACTGTATACATGACGTCGAAGTTGGCTGCCCACTCTTTGCCGCCTTCCAGGGACTTGTCGCCGTTGTTGGCATCCCAGCCGTAGGCACCGGAGACACCCACGCCCCAGCCCGGTGCACCCACCAGATCATCCAGGGAACGAGTCACGCCGAAGAACAGGGCCTTCTCGTCGTTGTGGTTCCAGTCTGAGCGGGAATCCCACCAGATTTCGTTCGCGCCCTGGGAGTTGCCGTAGCCACGGGTCAGACGGGGCAGGTAGTTGCCCAGATCCCCTTCAGCCTTGGTCCACAGGCCTTCCAGACGGAAGCCATAGGGGCCGGCTGCCCAGCTGGCGGTCAGGGCTTGTTGCCAGGCCAGGCCGTCATAGTCGCTGTTCTCGGTGTCGGAACCGTAGAACTGGTAGCTGGTGTTCAGGCCACCCAGTACGTCGAACTTGTGGGCCAGCTTGAAGTGGTAGCTGTCCATGTAGCCTTCGGACTGACCGAAGCCGGCGGTGACGGCAGTGCCGTTCTCGAAGGTGTAGCGAGCGGCCAGACCGTGGATGAAGTCGATCTTGTTCGCATCGGTGAAGGGATCGCTGGCATAGGGGCTGCTCTTGGAGAAGCCGGTGGTGTTCTTGAACCAGGGAGCCTTGTACTCGTCGGCGATGGCGTAGGTCAGGTAGAGGCCGCCGAAGGTGCCTTCGATCTGGCCACCACGGTAGGTACCGGGTTGATAGGACCAGTTGACGCCGAGGATGCCGGGTACATAGAGCTGGGTGTAACCACCCTTGGCGGTGACGGCGTCACCGAACTTGAATTTCAGGGCGGCGTTGGAGAGGCTGAAGCCGTTCTCGGGAACCCCGTCACCACCTGAACCCCACTTGTCGCCCCAGAAGGAGAATTCGTTCTCTTCGTTGACGCCATTGCTTTCGTCAACGGCCAGGTCGTAGGCACCGAAGCCGCCCACGTCGACGCCGACCACACCCCATGCATAGCCGGAGTTGAAGTTCAGGGCTGCCTGGGTGGTGGCATGGCTCAGGTTGGAGTGGTATTTGCCATCCTGACCCGGACCGGCCTGGACGCGATCACGCTCACGCTGGAAGTAGAACAGGCCACCGGTGAGCTTGCCTTCGTCGATGAAGGCGCTGTAGGACTTGCCGTATTCCGGGCTCATCATGTCTTGAGCGGCGAACGCCATGCCGGGTGCGACCAGTGCCGCGACCACGGCAGCACTCAACGCGGCGCGCTTGAAGATCACTTTTTCCATTTGTTATTGCTCCTGATTTTATGGACTTAGCTTTTTTATCCGGCAGCCGGGTAGGCACCCGCCGCTCGGTATTGGCATTGCAATCAACACCCCGAAGGGCAAAAAAATGGTTCTCTGTCGAGCCCTTGTGCCTGATGCCTTGGCGCATCGGTCGGGGCTATCTGCATCGTTACAGTCGTTATTTTTTGGCTGTCGATCCTTGGCGATCTGACATCACCAAGAGTACGTTCGCGGTGCGAAATATCAATGTAAAGTTCCCGCCAAGTTTCAAAAATATGACCGAGTGCAAATAATCATGATTCTTGGTGTGGGCACTCCCAGGCCACTCATGTCGGCAATGACAGCGCTTTCATGGTGATTTCACCGTTCTCCTGCGCAGATCTTGCCATCAAGGCAGAACTTTCTTTGTTAACCCGGTGGCAACATATAATTTTGTATCACAAAAAAAGATGGGCCCGGCCGGATGTCCACTGTCGTGAGCGTGAGCCGTCGCCCCGACAGACGGGGGGACCAGGGATGTGAAAGGGGTGAGAGGGCCTGTGACTGAATGGATGAGGCAACCCGTCATCGCCCGTGAGGACATGACGGGAGTATCAGGGGAAGGGTTGCGGCAAGGCCGGGCCGCGGGCAGGTAGACAGGGAACGCGCTCTGGGTCTGGTGCGAACCAGACCCGGGGGTTATCAGGCCTGGCTCAGGATCCGGGGGATCTGCTGGGCCTGGTGGTGGATGTGCTCCGAGACCTGTACCGAGAGGCGGCTGCCCTGGCGGGCGTGCTGGCTGATGCGACCGATGAGGGCGGCGAAGCTCGCCAGCCTGTGCTCCTGACTCTTGGCATTGTCGGCGCCTTGCAGGGCGATGACGGCGGTGCTGCGCGCCATCTCCCGCACCGTCAGGGTGGTCTGGCGCAGTTGCTCCGCCTGCTGGCGCTGCTCGGCGGCCTCTGCGGTGATGCGGGCCAGCACGGTGGCGAGCTGATCCCCCGCCTGGGTGAGGCTGGCCAGGATCTCGGTGATCTGGCCGAGGGAGCGCTGGGTGTCGGCGGAGAGGTGGCGCACCTCGTCGGCTACCACCGCGAAGCCGCGTCCCTGCTCCCCGGCCCTGGCCGCCTCGATGGCGGCGTTGAGGGCCAGCAGGTTGGTCTGCTGGGAGATATGGCCGATGACGTCGACGATGGCGGTCACGTCCTCCACCGAGCGGGTCAGCTGGGCCAGGGCGCCGCTGCTCTCGTCGATGGCGAGCCCGGTCTGGGCGGTAGCCGTCAGCATGCCCCCGACCAGCCGCTCGCTCTGGCTCATGGAGTGTTCATTGTGCTGGGCGTGCTGGGCGATTTCGGCGGCGACCTGGTGCACCTCGCTGGCGAGCTGGTTGAGCTCCTGCATCATGGTGTCGCTCTCATCCACCGCCTGCTCCGTGGTGCGGGTGCTGTGATGGATCTCCTGCACCTGCTCCACCATCTCCTGCAGGCTGGAAGAGACGCTGGAGAGCTGCCCCGCCTTCTGCTGCTGATCCTGTTGCAGGCGCTGTATCAGGCGGTTGTAGCTCGCGACGATGTCCGCCAGTTCGTTGCGCTCGCGCCCCGGGGTCAGCAGTTGGGCCTGACCTGTGGCGTCGAGCTGCAGGAAGGCTGCCCGCAGTTGCAGCAGGGGCCTGACCAGCCAGCGACGCTGCACCAGGGCGAACAGCAGGGCCACCACGACCAGGCAGAGCGCCAGCATGCCGAGCACGGTGGCCAGCTCCCGGTTCATGGTCTGACGGGCGGCGGCGAGTTGCTCACCCAATTGCTCCCCCGCTTGCAGCAGCTGGGTGATGTCCTGCTGCACCATCTGACGAGCGGCCTGCTGCTGTTGCAGCGCCTTGCGGCTGTTTTCCAGCTCCTGGGGATAGCGCTTGAGCAGGGAGGTCAGCTCGGCTTTGGGCTGATCCCCGAGCTCCTTGCGTATCGGCTCTCCCAGGGTGAATTCGTCGGCCGGTGCCTCCTCGAAAAGCTCCATGCTCGGCAAGGCGGCCAGGGAGTCGGCCTGCTTTTGCAGGGCAGCCAGCTCGAATTGCAGCCCTTCGAGACGCTTGGCACTCGCCTGCTCCATGTAGTTCTGGCGCTGGTGGGCGAGGGAGGGGAGGGCGGTCAGGATGTCGGCCGACCCCTGGCGATACTGCTCGGCAAGGGCCGGATCCCGCCCGGCGGCCGCCCCCTGCTGGCCGTAACGGAGCAAGGCTTTGGCCTGGGTGGTCAACTCGTTCTCGGCATTTTGCAGCAACCACTGGCTGTTGCCGGAGAGCTTGCCCGCCGCCAGATAGTCGCCGTCAATGCGGGTTTTCATCTGCTCAAGCCGGGCGTTTAGCGGCTGGGTCTGGGGATCCTCCAGGCGGGACAGCAGGGCCAGCGCCTGCTGGCGCACTCCCTGGGCCTGGGCCAGCAGCAGGGGATCCCCGCTGCCGAGATAGTCGCGAAGCGCCCCCTGCAACGGACCGCTCAGTTGCTGTTGCAGGCGCTCCTGCAGACGCTGGGCCTGGGCCGAGTGGTTGAATTGTTGCCAGCCATGATAGAGCGCGGTGGCCTGGACACCGGCCACCAGCAGCAAGACGAGGGAAGAGAGGGAGGCAAAATGGGCAATTTTCACATCAGATTCCTGCTTGAATCACGCAATGGGCGCGAGCTTAATCAGGTCTGATGGCGTTTTTATGACAGTGGCCGTGCCAGCTCCCGTTGACTTGGGCTTTTCACCAGCAGGCCGAGCAGGGCGCCGCCCATGATGAGCCCCCCCGCCAGCAGATGGCGTGGGGTGAGCGCCTCGCCGTTGAGCCAGACCAGCAGCAGGGTGCTCAGCAAGGGAGTGAGGTAGGCGAGCGCGCCGATGCGGCGCGGATCCCCGTCCCGCAGCGCCAGATACCAGGTGACGAAGGCCGCCCCCATGGGGCCGAGGGCGAGCCCGGCGATAAGCAGCCAGTCTCCCTGGGGGATCCGGGCGAATGGCAAGGGGCCTTCCAGCATCCATGCCAGCAGCAGGGCCAAGAGGCCTGCGGGCAGGCAGGCGGCGGCCGTGACCACGGCAGGAGCGGGAGGCAGGCGGCGTGAGAGCACGGAGTAGGCGCCCCAGACGATGGCGGCGCCGAGGGCCAGCAGGTAGCCGGGCAGATGGGCCTGTTGCAGTTGCAGGTGACCATCGACCATCACCAGCACCGATCCCGCGAGACCCAGGGCCCCGGCCAGCAGATGGTGCAGGCTCAGGGGATGACCCGGCAGCAGCAAGGGGGTGAACAGGATGATGCACAGCGGCCACAGGTAGTTGATGAGGTTTGCCTCCAGCACGGGGGCGTGGCGAAAGCTTGTGAACAGCAGCAGGTGATAGAGCAGCAGGGCGGTGATGGTCACCAGCCAGGTGAGGGGGCTGGCGCGCCACTGGCGCCAGAATGGCAGGGTGCCCGCCCCGCAGAACAGCAGCACCAGCCCGACCAGCACCAGCGGCGAGACGCTGGTGATGCGGGAGGTGAGCGCGGCGAGGGAGGCCCACAACAAGATGGTGAGCAGGGCAAAACCGGTGGACTTGTCCCACCAGGAAGACGCAGGCATCCAACACTCCTTTGCAAGATGAATGAACGAAAAAGAGGGCCAGTCTAGCAGACTGGCCCTCGTCACACAGCGTTGCCGTGACGGTGCGGGTTATGACTCCCGGCTCGGGACGGCCCCTGCCGCCGGAGCCAGGGACTGCCCCTTGACGTACCAGACGATGAGGGCCAGCACCAGCAGCGGCAGCACGGGGTCGAACCAGGTGCCGCCGGAGCCGAACAGCAGGTTCAGCAGGGCGACGCCGGTGCCGCCGATGGCCCAGGCGATGGTGGTCGGGATGGACCAGACGATCATCTGCTGCTTGACGTCGGAGATCCCCATCATGCGGTTGACCACCCAGAACAGGCTGTCGTTGAAGTAACCGAAGAAGAGCGACCCCATGGTGGCGGCCTGGGCGGCCAGCAGCATGTTGACCCCGGGGATCTGCGCCAGGATGGGGGCGGAGATGGAGGCCGCCGTCACCATGGCCACGGTGCCGGACCCCTGGATGAGGCGCACCAGAGTCGCCACGATGAAGGGGATCAGGATGGGGGAGATGGGCAATTGGGCGATCTGCTCGGCCAGTTGCTGGCCTGCGCCACTGTCGCGCAGCACAGCCCCCAGCGCCCCACCGGCACCGGTCACCAGCAAGATGATGCCGGCGGATTGCAACCCCTCTTCCAGGCGGGCGGCGGTGGCGTGCCTGTCCATGTGCGGGACCAGGGTATAGACCGCCAGCAGCACGCTGATGGCCAGCGCGATGATGGGGGTGCCGATGAAGTTGATGCCCTGCACCAGGGGGTTCGCCATCAGACCATCCATGCCCTCCAGGGTGGCCAGAGTGGTGAAGATGGCCTTGACGAAGATGAGCACGATGGGCACCAGGATCGGCAGCAGCGACAGGGTCAGGCTCGGCAGGGTCTTGCCCTCCTTCTCCTTGAGGTACTGCTCATAGGTGGCTTGCAGCTCGTCCGGGGCCTGGGCGGCCTGGGCACCGAACTCGGGGTACTTCTTGTCGAGCCACTGGGCGTAGAAGACGATGCCGAGCACGCAGGGGATGGCCAGGGCCATGCCGGTCAGCAGCATGGCGCCGATGTCCACGCCAAACAGGCCGGCAACCCCCAGTGGGCCCGGGGTCGGCGGCACGGTATGGTGGGTTACCACCAGGCCGCCCGCGAGCGCCACCCCCAGGGTGAGCAGGGAGCGCTTGCCGCTTTTTGCCAGCGCCTTGGCCACCGGATAGAGGATGACGAAGGCGGAGTCCACGAAGATGGGGATGCTGACGATGTAGCCCGTGATGGCCAGGGCCCACTCCTCGCGGCGCTTGCCGAGCCACTTGATGAAGCTGTAGGCGATCTGTTCGGCGGCGCCGGAGACCTCAAGCAGGCGACCCATCATGACCCCGAGGCCAATGACGATGCCGATGCTGCCGAGGGTGGAGCCAAAGCCCTGGGTGATCACGGTGAGGGTCTTGTCGATGCTCATGCCGCCGGTGATCCCGGCGATGCAGGCCGCCGCCAGCATGGCGATCAGGGCGTGCACCCGGGTGCGGATGACCAGGAACACCAGCACGAAGACCGCGATGATGAGACCGATGATGGGGGTTGGGATGTCGCTCATGATGCCTCCTGCATGTCATGGGTGATGAAACTGTCGATGATGTCGGCAAACGTCCTGTCTGCCGCGAAGCCGAGGGCGTAGGCCCGCTGGTTGTCGATGCGTCCCGGCCAGCTCGCCACGATGCGCTCGATGGCCGGATCGGCGGCAAACTGCACCCGATCCCGGGCCGCCTGGCCACCGGCCCGTGCGAGGGCCTCCAGCATTTCGCCGACGGTCACGCTGATGCCGGGCAGGTTGATGCTGCGGGCGTCACCGGTGGCGGGAAGTCTGGCCGCCAGCAGGAAGTTCGCGACCACGGTGGCGGGGCTGGAGAGCCAGAGGCGCAGATCCGGGCTCACCGGGCAGATGGCGCTCTCCCCTTGCAGCGGCTCGCGGATGATGCTGCTGACAAAGGAGGAGGCGGCGCGGTTCGGCTTGCCCGGCCGCACGCAGATGGTGGGCAGGCGCAATACCAGACCGTCGACGAAGCCCTTGCGGCTGTAGTCGTTGACCAGCAGTTCCCCCATGGCCTTCTGGGCGCCGTAGGAGGAGGTGGGGGTCAGGGCGGTACCGTCATTCACCAGCTCCGGCAGCGGGCCGCCATAGACGGCGAGCGAGCTGGTGAAGACGAAGCGGATGCCCGGCCGGGCATGGCGGCACGCCTCCAGCAGGGTGCGGGTGGTGTCCAGGTTGACCTGCCAGCCGAGATCGAAGTCCTGCTCCGCGTGGCTGCTGACGATGGCCGCCAGGTGGTAGACCACGGCAGTCCGCTCGCTGATGAGGGACTCGGCGACACCGGGTTCGGTGAGGTCGGCCCGCAGACAGCGAACCCTGGGGTCCGGCAGGGGGGATTGCGGCTGCTGGATGTCCACCAGCAGCAGCTCGGTGAAGGGGTGGGGGCCTTGCAGCAGGGCCCGGGCCAGTTTCTGGCCCAGGAAGCCACCGCCGCCGGTGATGATGATCTGCATCTTGTTATCCTCAGACTCGTTCATGTTCAGGGTCGTTATTGTTGTGTCAGCCAGCCCAGCCCTTCCCGGGTGCCGGCTCTGGGGTTGTATTCGCAGCCTATCCAGTCGTGGTAGCCCGCCTGCGCCAGCGCCTTGAACAGGTGGGGGTAGGCGATCTCCCCCTCGTCCGGCTCGTGGCGATCCGGCACCGAGGCGATCTGGACATGGCCGATGGCCGGGCCCAGCTTGCCGATGAGACGGGTGAGATCCCCGTCCATGATCTGGGCGTGATAGAGGTCGAGCTGCACCCCCACGTTGGGCCTGTCTATCTCCTGCACCAGGGCCAGGGCGTCGAGCTGGTGGGCCAGGAAGTAGCCGGGCACATCTCTATCGTTGAGCGGCTCCAGCAGTACCTTGATGCCGTCTTCGGCCAGGAAGTCGGCGGCGAAGCGGATGTTGTCGATCAGGGTCTGGCGGTGGGCCGAGAGGCTATGAGCAGGGTCCACGATGCCGCTCATGGCGTGTACCTTGGTGCAGCCGAGCGCCAGGGCATAGTCACGCACGCTTGGCAGGTGGCCGCGAAACTCCGCTTCCCGCCCCGGGATGGCGGCCATGCCGCGCTCCCCCGCGCCCCAGTTGCCCGGCGGCATGTTGAACAGGGCCTGGGAGAGCCCCTGCTCGCGCAAGCGGCGGCCCAGCTCTGCGGCCGGCCACTCGTAGGGGAAGAGGAACTCCACCGCCTCGAAGCCTGCGTCGCGGGCGGCGGCGAAGCGCTCCAGGAACGGCACCTCGGTAAACAGCATGGTGAGATTGGCGGCAAACTTGCTCATGGTTTCATCCTCCTCAATTCATCAATTTCGGGTTCGCTCAGGTAGCGGATGGAGTGGCCATGGAGCATCAGTGCCAGGCGCGCCGTCTCCTCCAGCTCTTCCATGTTGTTGACCGCATCCACCAGATCCTTGCCCGTCACCACGGGGCCGTGGTTGGCAAGCAGGAAGGCGTTGCCTTCGGGAGCGCGGCGCCCCAGCTCCTCGGCGATGCGGGCATCCCCCGGCTTGTAGTAGGGGATGAGCGGCAACTGGCCGACCCGCATCACGTAGTAGGGGGTGAAGGGGCGGATGACGTTGGCCGGATCCAGCCCCTCCAGACAGGAGAGGGCGGTCAGGTGGGTGCAGTGCAGGTGCACCACGGCCCGGCAGTCCGGATTGTTGTGGTAGATGGCAAGGTGGAAGGCCACCTCCTTGGAGGGGCGATCTCCCCCCAGGTGTTCCCCCCGCAGATTGACGTGAGAGAGCCTGTCGGCGCTGAGCCGTCCCAGGCAGGAGCCGGTCGGGGTGGCGATCAGGGTGCCGTCCGGTAGCAGGGCGGAGAGGTTGCCGGCGCCCCCGGTGGCATAACCGCGCTGGAAGAGGGAGGCTCCCAGCATCACCATGGTGTCGCGCAGTGCCTGTTCAGTCATGGAAGTACTCCTGAGCCTTGTCGAAGAAGTCGTCGCTGCCGAAATTGCCGGACTTGAGGGCCAGCGACAGGGGGGCGTCGATGGCCCGCACCCAGGGCACACCGGGGGCGATCTGCGGGCCTATGTGGAACGCCTTGACGCCGAGGGCCTGGGTGACCCGGCTCGAGGTCTCGCCACCGGCGATGATGAAGCGGTCCACGCCGGCGCCTTGCAGCAGTTGGGCGAGGCGGGCAAAGCAGTGTTCCACCGCGTCGCTGGCCGCCTGCTGGCCGTGGGTTTCCTGAATGCGGGCCAGCTCTGCCGGGCTGGTGGTGGCGTAGACCAGCGGCGCCGGGGTCCGGGGCTGGTCCAGTACCCAGCGCGCCAGCTCGGCCGGGTAGTCGGCCTCCTCGAGGCAGCGCACCACATCCAGCGCCAGGGCAGGGGCGTGCTGGCGATAGCGGGCCACCTGACGGTTGGTCATCTCGGAGCAGGAGCCCGACAGCACCGCGGCGCGGGTGCCTCTGGGCCAGCCCGCTTCGCGGGCACCCTGCAGATCGCCGCTCCCAAGCTGACGGGCCAGGCCGATGGCGAGGCCGGATCCGCCGGTCACCAGGGGCATGTCGAGGGCGGCGGTGGCGATGTCCAGCAGGTGCTGCTCGGTCAGGGTGTCGACCACGGCGTAGCGCACACCAGCTTGCGTTAGCTGCTCAAAGGCGTCGGCAATGGCGCCGGGACCCTGTGCGATGGTATTGAACGGCACCAGACCGGCACGGCCCTGGGCCTGCCCCTCCATCAGCCGCAGCAGGTTGCTGTCGGTCATGGGGGTGATGGGGTGATGGCGCATGCCGGACTCGGCGAGCGGCTGGGCGCCGACGAAGAGGTTGCCCTGATAGACGGTGCGACCGTTCACCGGCAGGGCCGGGCAGATCAGGGTGAACTTGCTCTCCAGCGCCGCCAGCAGGGCGTCGGTGACGGGGCCGATATTGCCCGCCGCCGTGCTGTCGAAGGTGGAGCAGTACTTCTGGTAGATGCGCGGGCAGCCGCGGGCCTTGAGCCAGTCGAGGGCCGCCAGGGAGTCGCGCACTGCCTCATCGGCCGGGCAGGAGCGGCTCTTGAGGCTGATCACCACGGCGTCGACCCCGGTCAGCTCCGCCTCAGCCGGGATGCCGGCAAACTGGATGGTGGAGAGGCCGTTCTCCACCAGGAAACCGGCGATGTCGGTGGCGCCGGTGAAGTCGTCTGCGATGACTCCGAGTTTCATGCTTGCTCCTCCTGACCCGGCAGGGTGATGCCTGAGAATATCTTGATGACGGCGCTGTCATCTTCCTGGCCGTGGCCTGCGTTGCTGGCACCGAGGAACATGTTCAGCGCAGTGCTCGCGAGCGGCAGCGGGAAGCGCAGCGCCTTGGCGGTGTCCGCCACCAGGGTGAGATCCTTGACGAAGATGTCCACTGCGGAGCGGGCCTGGTAGTCACCGGCCAGCACCCGGGGCATGCGGTTTTCAAACATCCAGGAGTTGCCGGCGGCATGGGTCACCACGTCATACATGAGATCCAGGGACACTCCTGCCCGGCTGGCCAGCGCCATGGCCTCGGCGGCCACCGCGATGTGCACCCCGGCCAGCAGCTGGTGGATGATCTTGACCGTGCTGCCCTGGCCCGGCTCGCTGCCGACCCGGTAGACCTTGCCGGCCACCGAATCCAGCACCGGGGCCAGCTTGTCGAAGGCGGCGTCGGAGCCTGCGGCCATCACCGTCATCTCGCCGGCATCGGCCTTGATGGCACCACCGGAAACCGGCGCATCCAGCATCGGCAGTCCCATCTGCGCCAGCTCGGCGGCCAGGGCGCTCGCCTCTTCGGCAGCGATGGTGGAAGAGACCATGATGGCGGTGCCCGGTTTGAGGTGGCGAGCCAGCCCTGCTTCGCCGAGCAGGATGCGGCGCACCTGGGTGGCGTTGACCACCAGCAACAGCACGGCATCGAGCGTCTCGGCCAGGGGCCTGGCATCGGCCATGACGGCGGCGGCACCGGCCTGCTGCAACTGGCCGCGGGCCTGTTCGCTGAGGTCGATGCCATAGGTGGTGAGCCCGGCCCGCAGGCAGGAACGGGCGGCGCCCATGCCCATGGCGCCCAGGCCGATGACCGCAACATGATAGGGAGTGCTCATCTCGTGATTCCTCGATTACGACTGATGAGCAGATAGTAGAGGCTTGCGGCGATGAAATATCAGGCAGTCGTCACAAAAAATAACTTAATTGGTGTTAATTTTTGTTATTTTGGAGGGTTGAGATTCTTTCGAGTCAATTTTTGGCGTTTTTTGTGTGAATAAATGTGATTTGTGAGCCCGTTTCAGGTTATTTATCATTTTTTCCCAGGTCGCTGGGGTAGAATGGCACCTTCCTTTTCCCGAGGCGCGAGGCAAGATGATTCCCGTAGAGCGACAGCAACGTATCCTGCAACTGCTGGCAGAGCGCGGCGTGGTCAGCATAGTGGAGCTGACCGACTGGCTGCAGGTCTCCCACATGACCATCAGGCGCGACATCCAGAAGCTGGAGGAGCAGGGGCGGGTACTCTCCGTCTCCGGCGGGGTCAGCCTCTCCCAGCGGATCAAGAGCGAGCCCTCACACGCCGCCAAGCGCAGCCTGATGCAGGGGGCCAAGCTGGCCATTGCGCGGCTCGCCGCCGCCCAGGTGAGCGAGGGGAGCACCGTCTATCTGGATGCCGGTACCACCTCCCTGGAGCTGGCCCGGGAGCTGGCGCTTCGGGAAGATTTGATGATAGTGACCAACGACTTCATGGTCTGCGCCTATCTCATCGAGCACGGCCGCTGCCGCCTCTATCACACCGGGGGGCAGGTCATTCGCGAGAACCAGTCCTGTGCCGGGGAGGCCACCGCCCACTTCCTGCGCAACCTCCATCTGGACATCGCCTTCCTGTCAGCCTCCTCCTGGGACACTCATGGGATCTCCACCCCGAGCGAACAGAAGGTGCCGGTGAAGCGGGCCGTGGTGGAGTCGGCGGCGACCCGCATCCTCATCTGCGATTCGTCCAAATATGGCAAGGTGGGGACCTTCAACGTGGTGAGCTGGGATGCGATCGATCAGGTGATCACCGACGAGCAGTTGCCCCAGAGCGCCCGCGAGGCATTGGCACAGCACGGGGTCAGGGTGACCATGGCGCCGCTGGCCAGTCTGGTGGCCAGCGCCGAACAGGGGTAAGGAAAGGGGCGACAGGCGGCGAACCACAGCGCCACCCGGCCAGGATCAGCGACCCTCTGCGGCCGGTGCGTCCGTCAGCTTGGCGGAGCCCTGGATCACCTCCCCCGCCTTCTCGATGTCCCGTCCCATCCCGTGGATGGTGTTGCAGCCCAGCAACCAGAGGCTGGTGCAGAGCACCAGCAGCGTGCGATTCGTCTTCATCCTTGCTCCTTTCATGCTATGGGGTCAGTTTGAGCAGGCGCCCCTGGCCTGAATCCGTCAACAGGTAGAGGGCGCCGTCGGGGCCCTCCTTGACGGTACGGATCCGCTCCCCCAGATCGGTCAGCAGCCGCTCTGCCGACACTATCTTGTCTCCGTCGAGGTGCAGGCGCAACAAGGCCTGACCACGTAGGGCGCCGACGAACAGATCCCCCTGCCACTCCCTGAACAGGTCCCCCTGATAAAAGGTCATGCCCGAGGGGGCGATGGAGGGCACCCAGATCCAGCGCGGTGCCGTCATGCCCGGCGCGCTCTGGCCCACGCCAATCTTGCCGCCCCCGTACTCCTCGCCAAAGGTCACTCTGGGCCAGCCGTAGTTGTGGCCTGGCAGGATGAGGTTGACCTCGTCCCCGCCCTGGGGGCCGTGCTCGTGAGTCCAGAACTGCTGGCTGCCCGGACGCAGGGCGGCCCCCTGCATGTTGCGATGACCCAGGCTCCAGATCTCCGGCAGGGCCCCCGGCGTCTTGACGAAGGGGTTGTCGGCGGGGACCCGGCCATCCTTGTGCAGGCGCACCGTCTTGCCGAGGTGGTTGTCCAGCGTCTGGGCCCGCTCCCGCTCGCTGTAGCGATCCCCCAGGGTGATGAAGAGATAGCCATCCTCCGTCAGCACTAGGCGAGAGCCGAAGTGGGCGCCGCCAGCCACCTTGGGCTCTTGGCGAAACAGCAGTTGCCAGTCGACGAGGGCCTCTTTTTGCAGCCGGGCCCGGGCCACGGCGGTGCCGGCTCCCCCATCCCCCGGCTCGCTGTAGCTGAGATAGAGCCAGCCATCGCCGTCCAGGGCGAGATCGAGCAGCCCCCCCTGACCCGTGGCGGCGAGGGGCGGCAGGCCGGAGACCACATGGCGGTTGCCACCTGCATCGATGCGCAGCAGGCGCCCAGGGCGCTCGCTGACGAGGTAGCCGCCATCCGGCAGGAAGGCGAGCCCCCAGGGGTGGCGCAGCTCCCCCGCCACCGGGGTCAGGGTCAGTGCCCGCACCGGGAGCACCAGGCAGACAAGCAGCAGGGCAAACAGTCGCAACATGGGGGCCTCCTCGCTCGGCCAGACCTGAATGTCGCTGAAGTATAGGGGAGGCAAACGGGAAAACGTGAGCAACAACAAGCCATTGGGTGATACCGGCGGCGCCGGTTGTCCTTTGGGGCAGGAAGGGAAAGGGGGTGAGCCAGGGCTCACCCCCCTCTGGCTAGAAGAGGGCTGGCACGATGCGAAGCGGGTGCTCCGATGGTTTGACTTTGCCTATCTTGCGCTTGGGCAGCTTCACCGGCTCCGCCGGCAGCGCCTCGTAGGGGATGTGCGCCAGCAGGTGGGAGATGATGTTGAGGCGCACCCGTTTCTTGTCCTCGGAGTGGGCCACGAACCAGGGGGCCCAGGCGGTGTCGGTGGCGATGAACATGGCATCCCGCGCCCGGGTGTAGTCATCCCAGCGATCGAAGGACTTGATGTCCATGGGGGAGAGCTTCCAGATCTTGCGGCCATCGTCGATGCGATCCCGCAGCCGCCTCTCTTGCTCTTGTGGGGTCACCTCCAGCCAGTACTTCAGCAGAATGATGCCAGAGTCCACCAGGGCTTTTTCCACCATGGGGGTGCCAGCCAGGAATTTGTCGCTCGCCTCCTCGCTGCAAAAGCCCATGATGCGCTCCACCCCGGCCCGGTTGTACCAGCTGCGATCGAAGATGACGATCTCCCCCGCCGCCGGCAGATGGGGGATGTAGCGCTGGAAGTAGAGCTGGCTCTTCTCCCGCTCCGTGGGGGCGGGCAGTGCGACGACCCGAAAGACCCGGGGGCTGACCCGCTCGGTGATCGCCTTGATGGTGCCCCCCTTGCCGGCCCCGTCGCGCCCCTCGAAGACGATGCAGACCTTGAGCCCCTTGTGCACCACCCACTGCTGCAGCCTGACCAGCTCCACGTGCAAGAGGCGCAGCGCCTTTTCGTATGCCTTGTTGCCAAGGGGCTTTTGCGCCTCGGCCACGACCGGTTCTTCCGTTCTGGATTTTCGTTTGCTGCCCATGATGTCCTTCTCTGTGTCTCGGCGAATGGAGGGCCGTCCTGCCGGACGGCGCCTTTCAAGGATAGATGACGGCGTGCCGCCACCGGGGGTGGCAACTACCGGGGGATGGCCGGGATCATTTTTGGTGGGGCTCGCGGGGTTGTTGGTGGCAGTGAGACATTGAAGAGGGGGGGCGGGACCTGGCCGCCATGGATGCAGGGGAAATGGCGCAGAAACGCACAAGGGGCTGGCATCATGACGATGCCAGCCCCTTGCTGTGTATGGTGTTCCCGACTGGAGTCGAACCAGTGGCCTGTCCCTTAGGAGCCAAGGTCGGCAGTGTTTCAGAAGGTTTTATAAGGTTGATGAAATGATTGTAATTTATTGTTTTTAATGTTTATTTTTATCGTTGTGGGTTTCAGCTAGTTTCATGAAGTCTCACCCTATATCATGTTTGCTGTGGTACCCCAAGTGGTACCCCAAACAGGGGGGAGAGAATGCTATGGCAAGAAAACCGGTAACTCAGGATCGAGAGATCCCCTCATTGATTTTGCAAGGGGAGGCTTCGATTACTCGCTATGCGGTGAAATCTCCCCATGGCGGTGGATTAGCTATTGAGGTTAGGGCTGGGAAGAGCAAGCGGTTTGTCTATCGTTATCGGATTGCTGGTACTCAGGCGACAGTTGTTCTGGGTAATTACCCTGCGTTGTCGTTGGCGCGAGCCAGGCTTGAGCATGCAGAGTTGGCTGCCTTGGTAAAGAAAGGGATAGATCCACGCAAGCATGTTGCTAGCGAAAAGGCTAAAAATGAAACCGCCCTGACGATGGATGAGTTACTTGGGCGATGGCTTGAAGCACAGCGTGTTGCCCAGGCCGTCAAACCAAAGACTCTCCAATGCCATCAGGAGCGTTGGAATCGTCATCTCAAGAAGACCCTGGGCAATATTCGCTTAATCGATCTTACACGCGCCCACTTGGCGCAAGCGTTAGAGATAACGCGGCGTGCAACAAAAGATGAAACCCGTAAGGGGTTGGGAACGCTGAACCAGATGCTGGATTATGCGGTGGTTCACTGCCTGATCGAAGCCAACCCTGCGAGACTGTTGCGACCCAAGGATTTTGGTGCCAGTGCCGGTTCGCCAAGAGAGAGATGGCTGACAGTCCCCGAATTGCGCAGGCTATGGAAGGCGATTGATGAGGATCTTGGAAGTGGTGGTAGCTTGGCGACTGGAGGGCGTGGCGTTTCTCGGCATGCAACTATTTCTTTACCTGCAGCGAATGCGATTAAGTTATTGATACTAACCGGATGTCGTAGAGGTGAAGTCGCTAATATGCGTTTTTCACATATTAAAGACGATATCTGGACGATCCCTGATACTAAGAATGGGAAGCCACATTCGGTATTCTTATCTCGACAGGCGAAAGCGTTGATTGAGGAACAGGCACTATATGTAAACGGTGACTTTGTTTTTGAATCAGACAGACCCAAAAGTGACGTAATTGAGCCAATTTTAGTTGACTCGATAACCAGAGCTTTAAGGCGTTTCATTTCTCGTTCATTATCTGATATGGAGCCATTTACCGTACATGATTTACGGCGTAGTGCTGCAACAAATTGGGCTGAGAGATTAGATGCAGAAGAGAGAGTGATTGAATTATGTCTGAATCATCTCCCACTCAATAAATTGGTTAGAACCTATCATCGTTCGCGACATGATGATAAGAAAAAAATGCTATGGCAACGCTGGGGCGAGTTGGTTGAACTTGAAGTAGTCAATGAGCCACAAAAAACTAACCCTCATGGAAATGTTATTGAGTTTATAAGAAAAGTAAAATAAAAAGGCGGACTAGTGTCCGCCTTTTTTTATTTTGTCATATTCTTCTCTAATCAGCCTTGTGACTACCTCATTTTTTCTTCTATCTGTGTTTTCACAAACAAAGTCTAGTTTTTTAATAATATCTTCGGATAGCACAATACTTACTGCTTTTTTACCATTGTTTTTATCACGATATGCTTTTTGAGACCAGGCAGACTTCATTTTTGATATTATCAGCTCTCTTTTATCCGGATCGTCGTTCAGCAGATCGAACGTCGTAATAATTCCGTTTAAGTAGTTGTCTGGTTGGTTGTCATTGATAAACCATATAGGGTTGCTGTCTTTAAATAAATAACTCCACGCCCATTGTTGATTGTTTTTATTTGCCCAGTTAAAAATGTCATTTTTTTCTGTGCTATGTATCCACTTTAATTTAAGTTGGGCCAGTAGTTCTTTTTTTTGTAAGGCATAAATATTAATCAAATCAAAAAAATCAATGATGTTGTCTTTTCTTGTTTTATTATCTTTTGGTAGTAGCTCTATGTTCATGCTTTCGTAAAAACATTGTCTACCTAAAGAATACGCTTTTGTGTTAAGTATGTCGCTTTTATTAAGCAATGGAGCGCCTAAAATTTTATTAAATGATGATTCGTTTAACAATCTAATATAAGACCAAACGTAGATACACAGTCTGTTATTTTTAGTGTCAATCCAATCAAACAGAGAAATGTCTATACACTCATTATTAACCCAATTAATAACCCGTGCTTCGTCAATATTGCTGTCGTGATTTAAACCAAGGCTATTGAATGAGAGTCTATGCAAAACATGTTGTTTCTTTTTATTAATCATATCCAAGGCAATAGATTTCTCGCTTGTTGGGCTAATAGATAAGTCTAGTGCTTTGGATATAAACCTAATCCCTCTCCGGTCTAAATTAATTGAACCTTCGATCTCTGGCATATAAACATCCTTCGTTTTGGGCTTATGACTTAGTCATTTTGTGAGTTTTTTGTGATGTGTGAATGTCAATTTATGAATGATTTTTGAGTGTTTTTAAACCGATTTATGTCAATTATTTGCTTTGCATCACGCAGTTTAGTGTATGTGGATGCTTAGTTCATGTGGCCTCGCTCACCTAAGCTGTGATAGAAGTCGTCGTTAGATTTTTCCCAGCATTTAGTGAGGATGCCATTTTAAATACCATAATCACTAGCTGGGTCAATTTAACGTAGAAGTTGGATAGATGTGATACTCAAGTCTTACAACTTGTTAGCTGCGGCGAAGAATCGTAAGGAGTACGCTTGTTCTTTCTCTGGTGACATACCTCAGTTTCTACGACATTCTGAAGAGCATTACTTAGTTTTTTACACGAGCACCACGTCCTATGGACGACAAAAGGAGCTCATCATGAAACTACTTAAGTTGAAAGATGTCATGGCAATGACATCACTCTCTAAGGCATCTGTTTACCGTCAGATGAATGACGGTAAATTTCCCGCATCAGTCAAGATCGGCCCAAGATCTGTTGCTTGGGTTAGCTCTGAAATAGAGTCATGGATTGAAGAGAAAATAAATCTTCGCTAGGGCTAATTTCTGAATAATAATTTGAACAAATTAGCTTGTTGCTCATGCTACAAGTCTTGTTCTATCTGGGATAAGAGTTTTCAAGCTGGTTTGATATTCAATGCATTTGTGTAGGTAATAGTAATATATGTTTTAAGTTGAATGAATGTGTATATTTAAACTCAATGACATCTTCATTGGTGGTATATTTAAAGCTTATGAATCTGCCTGCTTGAACCATGCTAAGCAATAGCCATCGTTTATCATGGTAGTTTAATTGCTCTATTCCGTATTCAAAGAAAGTGTTAATCGCATCTATACACAAACTATCCTGGTGATTACACCAGTTAATAGACCGTGTCTGAAACATACTACGGCACTATCCGCAAAATACATCCATCACGATTTAAACCTTCAATGTCTATCAAAAATCTATTGGGAGAGTTCAAATGTCTATTTCTATAGAAGAGTATGTCCTGCTTGCTCAGCAGTTCTACGAAGGTCGGAACTATAGCTTTAATGTGGATAATTTAGAGAAAATCCTCTCTGTATCGGAGAGCGCTCTTAAGCATTACCCCAGAGTGTTTGCCTTTCGAGTTGATCTCCGTTTTCAACAAGACCCTGCTTTTGGAATGTATTTAGCATTAAAACCTGAGGCGGGCTCAAGGATAATTAAAGAGTTCTTCTCTAGGCTTAAACGGCTCATTGAGTGCGATGAGTCAGAACGACGTTATGAAGGCAAAAGGGTTCATTCGACTGATATTAGATACGTTTGGGCTAAGGAGCAAACAGCCGGTGCTCCCTGTCCTCACTATCACATGATGTTTTTTTTAAATAGGGATGCTTACTACAAATTAGGTAATTATGAATCTGAAAGAATGAACCTTGCTAATAAAGTAAGAGTAGCGTGGCACAGCGCTGTGAGTAATGAAAATATCTCTCTGCAAGATTGTAAAAAAATGGGATTGGTGCATTTTCCCAATAATGCTGAGTATCTCATTGAGCGGAATGATACCGAGTCACTCAAGAAGATGCTTGTGCGGACAGCCTATCTGGCTAAAAACGAGACAAAGAGACGCGGAGAAGGATACCGCTGTTTCGGGGGGAGTAACATTTGAAGGCTGATTGGTGTTGATAAAAAGACTTTTACTGCAGTTTTAGATGGCATTAGATCCGGGAGCAGAAACTCCCGGATCTGTTAAGCTAACCCTCATTTGTTATCGCATCAGTTGGAGTAACCCATGGCAGTTATTCCCCTCCATTCACCCTGACCCACGCTATGTTGAGTCGAGTGGCGGAGATCGCTGAGTTGATGGGGCAGTGGCGGTTTGCTCAGAGCTCCCAGGTGCCAATGCTGCGTCGGGAGAATCGGATCCGCACGATACAGGTATTGCTGGCTATCGAGCCCCCTGAGTCTGGAACAGATGACTGTAGTGACTGGCGGCAAGGGGGCTACCTCGCGAGATCCAGGAAGTGCGCAATGCCGTTGTTACCTATGAAGCTATGTCGAACTGGACTTAATAAAGCGTATGTGAGACCCGACAGAGTTTTGTTGATTTCTAAGTGATAGTCTCGTCAAAATTATCAATCAGTCAGCTACAGGATGGAACATCTCTATTAGTTGAGCAAATGTTTGCAAATATTTTCGCGATGCAAGGATGCCATGATGAGTATTACTAGCCTATCCAATGCAGGTGGGCCTGCAGCAAGGCAAGGCTTCAAGTATCAAGACCACGTTGCCGTAAGCTTCATTTTCAAGATGCTCCGCGATAGCAGCTACTCCCAAGTGGAGTGCGAGACAGCAGACGATATCGTCGCTGTGTTCCATTTTTCGGGGGCGCTCTTCAATGAGTACATCCAAGTCAAGACCACTGAAAGTGACAGAAAATGGAACTGGCAAGAGGTCATCGCGTTGGACGGTACCAAGGCCGATTCTTCGCTGCTACATAAATCGCTGAAATGCGACAAGCGCCCTGGCCTTGCCCGCTTCCGAATAGTGACCAAGCGCGATGTCGCAACCATTCTTGAGGGCTTTAAGGTTGAGTTGGAGAAGCGGATGTTGCCTGACTCAACTACAGAACGAGGTGCTGTGCTGGTCAAAAAATTCAAAAAGTTTGTTTCACCGCAGAAACGAAATTTCTCCTACTGGGCTGATAACTGTGTCTGGCAGGTCTACGGCGATGTCGAGGCGTTGGAGGCGGTCAATATCAAGGCTCTGTCCCAGCTTGCAGAAGGGCTCGGAAATCGACCCAACTACACCCAACTTCAGGCGATTTACGACGAATTCTTGGAGATGGCCGACAAGGCGGCCACCGCCAACGTGAAGACAGCTGCCGCATCAAAAATCATTCTTCGTGAGCCAGCACTAGCACACTTGAAAAAGCTATTGGACGAGGCTGATGACAAATCAACAGCCACCTCCAAACCTTACAAAAAGCGCCCAGATCCCTTCTTGGTCGAGTTTCACGCAAGCACCGAAAAGGGACTGCTGCATTCATTTTCTGGCTTTGACGTGAAGTATTCGCTGAAAAAATGGCGGCACGAGAACTTCGCAAAGCACCTCATCGAATGGCTGCCCGAGTTTTCCCTGAAGGCCAGCGAGATCGTCAATATCCTTGCGCACAACGCCGAAGCGATTCTCGCCCGGTCAATTAGCACCTTCAGCGACAGTGACCTACCGCGCGACAGGCTCATCGCGGAACTTATTCTCCACGCCATTCTGCGCAGTCGCCAAAACAGCGAGCCGATTGCGTGTAAAGTCTTTTACAAATCCGCCGGCAAGCTTTCGGAGTTTGGCAACGCCCATATCGTTCAGATACCTGGCCAGGACGATCAGTTATGGCTAGGCCTTGCTCGCCTAATCAAAGCAAACTCCATGGATGCAACACTGGAGCAGATCTGCGAAGTCCTTGACGAGACGATCTCAGAAACGGTGCTGTCGGCAGAGCGCGAAATCATCATCTCTCTGCGCGAACCATTGCACCACCAGCCAAAAGCAGATGCCTTCAACCAGGCCTTGCACCGCAATTCGCCCGTTGATGACATGCTGAATGTCCTCTGCTTCCCCATCCTGTTGACCTACGACAGCGAAGCGCTTTCGTCAGGATGGCTCGAGGATTACATCAACAACCTCAAGACTGAGATCGAGACCCACTTCAGCACCTTCACCACACAACTGCCGGAGAACATCAAGCAGGTGAAGGTAATGGTTTTTCTGGTGCCAATGGAAAGTATTGAGCTGCTGATCAAGGCTTTCAACGCTCGCTGCGAAAAGCTAGAAGAGCTACAGGCATGAGCTGATTCTTGCTATTTGGTTTGCGCAGTAGAACGCACAAGAAGGGGAAGGTATCCCGAGCGGGTCATCTTGCCTCGGAGATCTCAAGGAATGATGCAGTCATGAACTACGAAACGATCAAGAACAAGCTGGCAAAACTTGGTGATAAAGGTGCATCGACGACCGATGTACTGCTGGCCATCAATACCATCGTCAACAGAAGCAACTCTGAGTGGGAAGGTCGCGACCTAGTGATACGAGCACTCGACAAGTTGAACCTTTTCGACGTAGTCGAACAGTCGCTGTTGCTCAACATGGTACGCGCCGTCGGACTATTCCCCTACATCACGCCTCACCTCAACAACATGGCGCTTTCTGACCGCCTGGCTTATGAGGCGCACAGGGTTGAAGGTGTTGAACAGGGCATGGTGTTTCACCATCTGCAGGCCCACGTTTTCAGCTTGATCATGCAAGGTCGGAACGTGGTGCTCAGTGCATCCACAAGCGTTGGAAAAAGCCTCGTAATCGATGCTGTACTGGCTCAGCGACGATTCAAGAAAGTAGTAGTGATCGTTCCGACTATTGCGCTGATCGACGAAACTCGTCGGCGCTTGGTTAAGCGTTTCAAGGATTTTAACCTGATCACACACCCCAGCCAGGAAGCCGTGCCAGACAGGACCAACGTCTACCTCCTCACCCAGGAGCGCGTTATCCAGCGTCTTGATCTTGCGGACGTGGAGTTCTTCGTTTTGGACGAGTTCTACAAAATCGATTTGGCGAACGACACAGACGAAAGTACCCGTGCTGTTGATCTGAGCCTTGCCTTCCACAAACTTGCCAAGACTGGTGCTCAGTTCTACATGCTCGGGCCACATATCCAGAAAATCTCTGGTTTGGATGGTTACGAGTACCACTTCATCCCGTCCGACTACAGCACCGTCGCGGTCGATATCCAGAACTTCAATCTGGGGATGCGCTCCGAAGAGCGAAAGGAAAAGCTGCTGGAGCTGGTTAAAACCCTGGACTCACCCACACTGATCTACTGCCAGGCTCCACCTAGTGCGAACAGGGTCGCCGAGTATTTGATCAAGGAAGCTGGGCTGACCTCTGTGCCGGAGACGCAAGAGATCGCCGCATGGATTTCCAAGCACTACCATCCTGAATGGAACGTAGCCAAAGCGATCTCTCTTGGCATCGGGATTCACCATGGTGGAGTGCCGCGCGCACTACAGCAGTACATCGTCAAGCTGTTCAACGAGGGCATCATCAAGCGGATCATCTGTACGTCTACGATGATCGAGGGCGTTAACACTTCGGCAGAGAACGTGATCATTTACGACCGTCGCCTGAACACCTCGACGTTCGACTACTTCACGTACAAGAATATTTCAGGCCGCGCAGGCCGTATGAACAAATACTTCATTGGCAAGGTATTTATGCTCGAAGCTTCGCCTCCTGAGGAAGGGCTGACAGTCGAGTACCCCATAGGTCATCAGGATGAAAGCTCCCCTATGGGGCTGCTAATGCAGTTGGAACCTGAGTACCTGACCGATATCTCGCGTGGCAGGCTGCAGGATGCTTACGCCAACCCGTTGTTGTCACCAACAACCCTGATCGAGAACCGGCACATTCCGATTGAGCGGCAAGTCGAGGTGGCGGAAACGATAATTCGAGATCTGCCGAACAGCCGACAACTGTTGGGTTGGAAAGGTATCCCTGAGCCTAACCAAGTCAATTACCTATGTGAGCTGGTCTACAGCCTGGAGGGTGGTAACCTGATGGATTACGGGATATCGTCCAGCTCGCAATTGGCTTGGCACATCAATGAGATCCGAACTCAGAAAAACCTGCCTGCGTACTTACGAGACGCGGTAGATAATCGACGACAAGACCACACACCCAGCGAAGCAATCAACCTACGCCTGAAATTCATCAGGAATATGGTTTGCTTCCGATTGCCTCGGGACATTATGGCCGTCAACAAAATCCAGGACGACTTGTTGGCACAAAGAGGGATAGAGCCGGGTGACTTCAGCTTCTTTGCTGAGCAGCTTGAAAATATGTTCCTCGACCCGCTACTCACAGCGTTGGACGAATACGGAATTCCCACTCAGATCTCGACCCAGATCAAGAACCTCATCTTGCCATCGGAACATCTGAACGACTTACTGGCGAAACTTCGGGCCTTGGCACCAAGAATAGAGCGCCTTCAACTGACTAGCTTTGAAAAAAGCTTGATGCGTTGGGCTGTCTCCGAAATGTAGTGTTCAACAACAGAGTGTCTAGAAAACCCGGGGAGATTCAATCTAGGATTTTTGGAGACGTACTTTTGTTGTCAAAGACGGTCAACTATTACGCGTTACACAGATTTGTTGTGATCAGACCTTCCCTTACCTCGCCACCGGCAGGTCCTCCCAGCGGGTGGTGTAGCAGGGGCTCAGGTGCTCTTGTCGCATCATCCACTCAGGCGACCCCGTGCCTTGGCTGGCAAAGCCTACGCGCCCCAATCCCTTGGCTTTGATCTGGTCCATCACTGCCATCAGCGCATCTGATTGAGCGGAGGACGGGGCAAAGAGATCTGCCTGTTGTTGCCCCTTGGGGATGAACTCACTCAGCATGACGCCCCCCTTCTGATAACGGTAACCGTCGCGCCAAATCTGCGGTAACAGCACGTTCACTTGCTGCAGCAGCAACCGGGTATCATCGCTAGGGCAGACCAGCCGGACGCCAGCCTGCTCACTGTAGTAAGGCGCTCGTTCGTCAAAGGGGCTGGTTCGCACGAACAGGTGCACCCGCTGGCAACACATCCCCTCGACCCGCAGCTTCTCGGCTGCGCGAGCCATAAAGCCTGACAACGCTTGGGCCATTTCTCCACGGTCAGTCACGCGCTCACCAAAGGAACGGCTCGAGAGGATCTGCAGCTTCGCCGCCGGTTCAACGGTCAGCTCTGCGCAAGGCAGGCCACGCAGCTCCTGTACGATCCGCTCGACCACCACGCCGTATTGGGCGCGTAACCCTTTGGCATCGCTACCCACCAGGTCAGCCACGGTGTTGATGCCTTGAGCCACCAACTTGGCCCCCAAGCGCCGTCCTATGCCCCACACCTCATCCACCGGGGTGATAGCCATCAGCCGTGCGCGGCGCAGCTCGTCACGCAAATCCACGACGCCGCCTGTGGCAGGCCATTTTTTGGCTGCATAGTTGGCCAGCTTAGCAAGGGTCTTGGTGGGGCCGATCCCAACCCCTACCGTTAGGCCGGTCCACTGCCACACTCGCTGCCGGATCTGTTGCCCATAGGCTATGAGGTCACCGGCAAACGACTCCGACAGTGACAGGAATGCTTCATCGATAGAGTATACCTCCAGCTCGGGGGCCATGGTCTCCAACGTGCTCATCACCCTGCCAGACATGTCTCCATAGAGCGCGTAGTTGGAGCTGAATGCCACACCGCCATGCGCCTCGAACTGCTCGCGGATCTTGAAGTAGGGCCCGGCCATCTTGATACCCATCGCCTTGGCTTCGGGGCTGCGCGACACCACGCATCCATCGTTGTTGGAGAGCACCACGATCGGGCGGCCACGCAGCTCAGGGCGAAACAACCGCTCACAGCTGGCGTAGAAGTTGTTTACATCAACGAGCGCTATAGCCATCACGCTGCCTCAGATTGCCAATCACATGGGTGACCACTCCGAACAACTCCAGGGAGAGGCTCATAAAAGGGTCGATAGGCGCGAACGCCGGATTGGCTGGCAACAGCCGCAACCTCGGCTTGAGCTGCAAGGTCTTTACCGTGAAGCCGCCATCGAGTAGTGCAATCACCACATCACCATGGCGCGGGGTGAGGCTCTTATCGAC